>DAIPIU010000120.1:0-2855 GCA_036770645.1 Rubrimonas sp.
CTGCGGGCGATGATCGTGCCCGGCTCGGGCCTCGTGCGCGCGCAGGCGGAGGCCGAGGGCATCGCGCAGACGCTGATCGAGGCGGGCTTCGACTGGCGCTTCGCAGGCTGCTCGATGTGCCTCGGCATGAACCCCGACCAGCTGAGCCCCGGCGAGCGCTGCGCGTCCACTTCGAACCGCAATTTCGAGGGACGCCAGGGCCGCGGCGGGCGCACCCACCTGATGAGCCCCGCCATGGCGGCGGCGGCGGCGATCACCGGACGGCTGACGGACGTGCGCGAGATCGTCTGAGAGGCGCGCGGTTCCTCAGGGGAACAGCGCCTTGACGTGGACCGGCAGGGCGAAGGCCGCCTTGTGGACCTCGGGGGTGTAGTGGCGCGGCGCGAAGCCCGCCGCGGCCAGCCGCGCCTCAAGCGTCTCGACCGGCACGGCGCGGGCGTCGCCGTCGCTGCCCCAGCCCATAGCCATGGGCCCGCAGACATAGGTCGGGATCTGGGCGAGGTAGCAGGTGGCGTCCGTGAACAGGGCCTTGAACGCGCGCAGCGTGGCGGTCAGCTCCGCCCCCTGCAGGAAGGGCACGCCGTTCTGGGTGACGACGATGCCGCCCGGGTTCAGCCGCGCCTTGAGGCGGCCGTAGAAACTGTCGGTGTAGAGCGTCGCGCCGGGACCGACCGGATCGGTCGAATCGATGATCGCGACGTCGAAGCGCTCGGCCGCGTCGCGGACGTATTCGGCCCCGTCGGCGATGACGATCTCGAGGCGCGGGTCGTCGAAGGCCCCCGCGCCGATCCCGGGCAGGTAGCGGCGCGAGAACTCGATGACGCCGGCGTCGATCTCGACCATCACCACGCGGGCGACGCCTGGGTGCCGCAGCGCCTCGCGCGCCATGCCGCCGTCGCCGCCGCCGACGATCAGCACGCTGCGCGCCGCGCCATGGGCGAGGATCGGCACATGCGCCATCATCTCATGATAGATGAATTCGTCGCCCTCCGTGACCTGCACCACGCCGCCGAGCGTCAGGATGCGTCCGAAGGTCGGGTTGCGGAACACCCGAAGCCGCTGATGCGCCGTCTCGCTGTCGTATAGGAGCGTCGCCTCCTTGAGGCACTGGCGGAAATCGTCGTGGAGCAGCTCCACCGACCAGCCGGGCATCAGGTCGTTGTCTTGCATCTCTCGGCGCCTCCTGCTGGATCGCACTGTGACGGGGATCGGGCAGGGGCGCAACGAATGGCGCGTCCGTGCCGCTGCGCCGCGCCATGGTCCGCGGCGACGCCGCCGCGCCGGGGCGGCGGCCGGTCGGAGCGGATCGGGCAGGGCGCGCGGACCCTGCGCGGTCACGAGGCGGGGGCCATTGAAACACCGACGTTTTCTTGCAGCATGCACCGTCGGCAGCTCCGCTGTCGGATGGCGGGCCGATTCGGGCATGGCGGCCGGCGCCCAAAGCACACGGATCGGCGCGGGGAGGCGCGAACGCATGGCGAAGCGCGGCAAGGGCGGACGGCTGGCGGCGCTGGACCTGTCGGCCGCGCTCGACAGGGCCGATTACGAGCGCCGGTTGCCGCATCTGCAGCGCAAGCTGACCGCGATCCAGCAGGCCTTCCTGCATTCGGGCGACAACGCGGTGATCGTGTTCGAGGGCTGGGATGCTGCGGGCAAGGGCGGCGCGATCCGGCGCATCGCCTCGGCGCTCGACCCGCGCGGCTGCAAGGTATGGCCCATCGGCGCGCCGCGCGACTATTTCGCCGAGCGGCACTACCTCGCCCGGTTCTGGGACAAGCTGCCGCCCAAGGGCGGCATCGCGATCTTCGACCGCTCGTGGTACGGGCGCGTACTGGTCGAGCGCGTCGAAGGCTTCGCGCCCGCGGCCCGCTGGAAGGCCGCCTACGCCGAGATCAACCAGTTCGAGAGAATGCTCGTCGACGACGGGGTGCGGCTGGTCAAGATATTCTTCTACATCTCGAAGGACGAGCAGCAGCGCCGTTTCGAGGACCGGCTGCGCGATCCGCTCAAGCGCTGGAAACTGTCTTACGAGGATTTCCGCAACCGGCAGAAATGGGAAGCCTATGTCGAGGCTGCGGAGGAGATGTTCGTCAGCACCGAGAAGGCCGCGCCGTGGCTGGTGCTGTCGTCGCAGGACAAGCGGCATGGCCGCATCGGCGCGATGGACGCCATCGCCAGGCGCCTGTCGAAGGGGCTCGACCTGCGGCCGCCGCCGCTCGACGACACGCTTCTGGAGGCCGCGCGCGAGCATCTCGACATCGCGCCCGCGCTTCTGCGCGGCCTGTCGCGACGGACGGAATAGGGCCGGGTCAGGCGGGCGCGCCGAAATAGGCCTCCGCTGACAGGAAGGCGCCGAGCCGCGCCGCATCGGTCCAGGCCCGCTCATGGGGCAGGGCGCCGACGACCACGACCGCGTCGGCCGGCAGGCGCAGCGGATCGACGAGGCCGCGCAGGGCGGCGCGGCCCGCGGGCAACGGCGCATCGGCCGGCGGCGCCGCGGCCACGGCGCGGAAGCGCAGGTCCAGCGACAGCGCCAGCGCCCGGCCCACCGCGGCCGGATCGGAGCCCGGCCCTGCCAGCAGCAACCGATCGCAGGCGGTCAGCGCCGGCAGTTTCGCCGCCGCCGCGGCCGAGACCTCGGCCATGCGGCGCACGCGCAGGCCGATGGCCTCGGCCGTGAACAGGAAGGCGGTCACGTCGCGCCCCGAGCCCAGAAGGATCGAGGCGTAGGCGGGATAGGCGAGGCCGAGTTCGCGGGCGCGCGCCACGCGGCGGCGGATCACCTCGATGGGCAGGGTCGGCAGCAGCGCCCTGCGCGCCGCCGTCCAGCAATGGCGCCGCCAGGACGTGGCGGG
>DAIPIU010000075.1:0-12453 GCA_036770645.1 Rubrimonas sp.
TCTATGTCGAGGCGCGCACCGTCGACGTGCATGTCGGGCGGCTGCGCAAGGCGCTGAACCTGCGCGGCGAGCGCGATCCGATCCGCACCGTGCGCGCCTCGGGCTATGCGCTCGACGAAACCTACGGCGCGACCTGAGGCCGGAGCCCGTTCGCCGCGCCTCGGCGATCGCGGCGGACCGAACCCGCTACGCCGCGCGCGCGCGGCGGTCCGGCGCGGCTTCGTCCGCATGCGAGGGCGGAAAGCCGGCGCCCAACGCCGCGAGCGCATCCTGCGCCTCGGCCACGCGCCCGGCGAGGCCGCGTTCCGCCGCCACGACCCTTGCACGCGAACGTTCGATGACATGGCGGCTGGCGGCGATCAGCGCCACCGACATCGACAGCGCGTCGGAGACGGGCCGCGAGGGCTCGCGCGGGAGTGCGCCGCGCCGCAGGGTGTCGTCCGTGTCTCGCATGCGCGAAAAGCTAGAGGCAGGCCGGCGCGCGCGACTTGATCTGCATCAAATCCGAATGCCCTGCCGACCATCCAGCCCTCCTGCCCCTGATGCTGCGATGCTGCGGCGTCCGCGCCGAAACCGCTTTCCGCCCGGAGCGCGCCGCAAGCCCAGCGCCCGAGCCAGCATCCTCGCGCCGGCCCCGGGGAATGGGATGGGTCGCGGAGCCGCAGCACCGCTGACCCCGGACGGCGGGCGCGGTCGAGCGGCCGCCGCGGCGTTCGGCCGTCGCCGGACGCGCGCGCGCCGCAGGGAGCGTCGCCCCGAGCGTCGTCCGGTGCGGCGGCCGCTCGGAGGGGGTCGGGAAAGGCGGGGGGACTTTGCGTGGTCACGAGATGGGACCTTTGGGTTCACCCCCTGCCCTGCGACGGCGCACGGCAGCGGGGGCGCGCCGCGACACCGTCGCCCACGGGCCGCGCCACGCCGCCGACGCGCAGGAAATCCACCATGTCGAACCGGGTTCGGTCGCGCCGCGGCAGGGTGGGACGCCAGGGACGCACGGCCGCAGGATAGCTTTCCGGGGTTTCCTCCGCGACCGAAAGCAGCGTCTCGGCCACGATCTGGCTGGCGACGGGTCCGAGGTGCCGTCCGTCACACAGGAGCTGCGCTTCCTTGAGCAGGTAGTGCCACAGCGGCGTCGCCTCGAGCAGGCCCGCGGCGGCCGCGATGGCACCGTCGGGACCCGTGGCGATCTGCGCCGGGGTCAGCGGCGCCACGCCCATCGCGCGGGCGACAGCCTGGCCCGAGGGCAGGCCCATCGCCTGACCGCGCAACAGGTTCCGTGCCGCGAGGCGCCCGGGCGCGGCCGCAGTGCCGGCCGGGGCGTCGAGCAGGCTGTCGAGGCCGGGCGCAACCTGCGGCCCGATGCGGCGACAGGGGTTGATGCGCGGCAGCGCGCGCCCCTCGGCGGGAAAGGCGAAGAAGCGCCGCCAGTCGATGGTCCATTCCGGACCGACCGCCGCCTCGGCGGATCCGCATCCTCGGCGGAACAGCCGGTCGAGACCGGCCGGACCCGCGCCCCCGCCGGACGCGCGCAGGTCGTTGACCTCGTAGCGTTCGCGCACCATGGCGTGCACGACGCGGAAGGCCGCGCCCACGAATTCGTCGGGCAGCGATCCGTCTGCCGCCCCAAGGCAACGCCGCCCGGCCCGCACCTGCGTCAGCGTGACGGGGTCGCACAGTCGCGGCAGCAGATCCTCGATCACCACCCACTGGTAGTGCCAGGTCACGAGGCGCCGGGCCTCGGCGAACCGGCGCGCGGGCGTCGCCCCGCGGGGGATGCGGTCAGCCACCGCGTTGTGGATGCGGCACAGCGCGAGGTGGAGCTGGGCGATGGCCAGGTTGCCGTCGTTGTGCCGGTCTCCGATCTGCGCCGCGCCGGCCGCGGCGCGCGGCAGATCGGAGACCGGCGCGCCCGCATCCGGGATCGCGAAACGCCAAGGGCGTGCCGCGTCGTAGAGCGCCGGCGCGAATTCGGGACCCGGTCCGTAGAGGCTGTCGAGCGCCAGCCGCGGGGCGCGATCCTCGTCCGGCGCGGGCGCCTCGGCCGTACCGGAAATCCTTGGGTCGAAGGTCAGGTCGTGGTCCACGAACTGGGCGAGAATGGCATAGCCTGCAGGCATGTCCGGGTTGTCGCGTCGCGGATCGTCGGGCGCGCGGTCGACCATCGCGGCCGCCAGCCGCAGCAGGGCGGCCGGGTCGGCGCGCTGTTCGGGCAATTCGGGAAACATGCGGTCGCGCCGTCCGGCGGCGATGGCGATGCTGTCCGAGACCTGCGGTCGGTATCCCTGGTTCCAGGCGCTGCGCATCTTGGCATTCCCCTCATTCGCGACGACCCGAGCCCGGTCGCGAAAAAAGGGTTAACCCGTGGGGCGTGATCTGGCGGTGAGCCGGAAGCCCCCGAAACGTCAGCCCGGCGTGAGCGCGCGATCGAAGTTCGTGAATTTCATGCGGCAGAACGTCGCAACCCATCGAGGTTACAGCAGATCGGGACGCAGAAGCCCCGAAGCATGGGGCCGGGCTGGACGGAGGGACGCATCCCGCCACCTTCCGCGGCATGAGCGAAACCGGCATCACCCGCCGCCGCCTTGTCGCGGCACCCGCCCTGCTGATCCTCGCCCCGCCGCGCGCCGGCCGCGCCGGGACCGGGGGGGACGCGCTCGCGCAGCCCGGCGTGCACGCGCTCATGCGCCACGCGCTTGCCCCGGGCACGGGCGACCCGCCGGGTTTCCGGCTCGATGACCCCGCGACCCAGCGCAACCTCGACGATCGCGGCCGGGCACAGGCGCGGGCGGCAGGCGCGGCGCTGCGGGCCGCGGGGGCGCGCTTCGACCCGGTGCTGAGTTCGGCTTGGGCACGCTGCGTCGAGACCGCGACGCTGATGGAGATGGGGCCGGTGCGCGTCGAGCCGGCGCTGAACTCGTTCTTCGGCAATCGCGCTGCCGGCCCTGCCGCGAGGAACGAGACGCTGGCGCTGCTGCGGGCGCTGCCCGAGGGCGCGAAGGCCCTGCTGGTGACCCATCAGGTCAACTTCGCCGCCCTGACCGGCGCGGGCGCGGCATCGGGCGAGATCATCGGCGTGCGCCTGCGCGGCGATGGCCCGCCAGAGACCGTCGCCCGGATGCGCACGCCCTTCGACTGACCGCCGCGCCCGTCGGCGCGGCTCAGGCCCCGCCGCGCACCAGCCGGTCGTAATCCTCGACGACCGAGCGCGTCAGCGACCCCACTTCGAAACGCCACGGTCCGATCTCGGCCACCGGCGTCACCTCGGCCGCGGTGCCCGTCAGGAAGCACTGCTCGAAGCCGTCGAGCTCGTCCGGCCGGATGTGCCGCTCGTGCACGGCCATGCCCCTGGCGCGCAGCATGCCGACCACCGTCTGCCGCGTAAGCCCGTCGAGGAAGCAGTCCGGCAGCGGCGTGTGCACCTCGCCGTCCTTCACGAAGAAGACGTTGGCCCCCGTCGCCTCGGCCACATAGCCGCGGTAGTCCATCATCAGCGCGTCCGAGTAGCCCTTGCGCTCGGCCTCGTGCTTGGAGAGCGTGCAGATCATGTAGAGGCCCGCGGCCTTGGCCTTGCAGGGGATGGTCTCGGGGCTGGGGCGCTTCCACTGCGCCACGTCGAGCCTCGCGCCCTTCATCTTGGCGTCGCCGTAATAGGCGCCCCAGTCCCAGGCGGCGATGGCGAGGTGGATGCTGTTGTGCTGGGCCGAGACGCCCATCATCTCGGACCCGCGCCAGGCAACCGGGCGGATGTAGGCGTCGCTGAGCCCGTTCCGCGCCATGACCTCGAGCTTCACGCGGTCGATGGCCTCGACCGGCCACGGGATCTCGAAGCCGAGCTGGCCGGCCGAGTAATGCAGCCGCTCGCTGTGCTCGCGCGACTTGAAGATGACGCCGCCATAGGCCCGCTCGCCCTCGAAGACCGACGAGGCGTAGTGCAGCGCATGGGTCAGGATGTGCACCTTCGCCTCGCGCCAGGGCGTGAAGGTGCCGTCCATCCAGATCCAGCCGTCGCGGTCGTCGTAAGCGGGGGCCATCGCAGTCTCCTCCGCGGCCTTCGATGGCCGCGCGTTTCTGATTGTTTCGCATCAGGCCAAGCGGGCGACAGGAAGTGACCGGGGCCTTGCGCGTTGGGTAACACCGGGCTATGGATGCGTCAACGCCGCTGACATAAATCGTGATGGCCATGGTCCGACCCAAGGGTGCGTCCTACCCCGCCGAACCGCCCGCGCCGGGCGACCAGCTGCTGTATCTGACCGACGAGCAGCTGCGGCAGGGCATCGAGCTGATGTTCTTCGCCTATCGCGACTTCACCGCCGACCCGGACCGCATCCTCGGCGAATACGGCTATGGCCGCGCGCATCACAGGGCCATCCACTTCGTCAACCGCCGCCCGGGGCTGACCGTGCAGGGGCTGCTCGACATTCTCGGCGTCACCAAGCAGTCGCTGAACCGGGTGCTGCGCCAGCTGGTGGCCGACGGCATGGTGGCCAGCGAGATCGGGCCGGCCGACCGCCGTCAGCGGCTGCTGCGCCTGACGCCGTCCGGCGCGGCGCTCGAGGCGCGCCTGTCCGAGGCGCAGCGCGCGCGCGTGCGCAGGGCCTATCGCGAGGCGGGCCCGGAGGCGGTGGCGGGGTTCCGCCGCGTGCTCGAGCGCATGATCGAGCCCTCGGCCCGTGAGGATGTGCTGGGCCTGGTCGGGACGCGCCGGTGACCGCGACCGAGGGGCCGGCGCCCCATGTCCTCGTCGTCGACGACGACGTCCGGATCCGCACGCTGCTGCGGCGCTATCTCGCGCAGAACGGCTATCTCGTGACCGAGGCCGCGGATGCCGCGCAGGCGCGGCGGTTGCTGACCGGCCTCGCCTTCGACCTGCTGGTGCTCGACGTGATGATGCCGGGCGAGGATGGCATGGCGTTCGCCCGGGCCATGCGCCGCGACCTCGGGCTGGCGACGCCCGTCCTCATGCTGACCGCCCGGTCCGGCACCGACGACCGCATCGCGGGGCTGGAAAGCGGCGTCGACGACTATCTGCCGAAACCGTTCGAGCCGCGCGAACTGCTGCTGCGCGCCGCCGCGATCCTTCGCCGCGCCGCGGCCCCCGCCGAGGCTGCGGCGCCCGAGGCGCCGCCCCAGACCCTGACGCTCGGCGAAGCGCGCTACGACGTGGCTCGCGGCGAGCTCTGGCGCGGTGACGAGGCCGTGCGTCTGACCGCCTCCGAAAGCGCGCTGATGCGCCTTCTCGCCGCCGCGCCCTGGACGCCGGTCAGCCGCGGCGATCTGGTCGCCGAGCTCGGCGGCGGCGACGCGCAGGAGCGCGCGGTGGACGTGCAGATCACCCGCCTGCGCCGCAAGATCGAGCCGGACCCGCGCGAGCCGCGCTACCTCCAGACCGTGCGCGGCGAGGGCTACATGCTCGCCCCGGACTGACGCAGCGCCCCCGAGGCCTGCGCGCTGCCGCGGGCGGGACTGGGAGGGCGGGACTGGGAGGGCGGGACTGGGAGGGCGGGGCATCCCATCGTCAGCCCCGCCCGCGGCGACGGCTGGCCCGGCCACGCCATGGGACAGGATCGACGGCGGGCCCGGGGGCCGCCAACGCGCGCAGCACCCCTCGGGACGTTGGGTGGCACCGACAGCCTCGGCGGCAGCGGCGACGACACGCTGGCCGGGGCCGAGGCAGCGACTGCGTGGCCGGCGGGACCGGGACCTTCATCCGAGAGGGCAGCGCCGACGGGGCCGACACCCCGCCGATCGAGTCTTCCGTTCCGGGGCTTGCTGGCACGGCTCGCGCCGCGGCCTGTTGCGGCACCGCGGCGCGCAGGCCCCGGACGGACGCGCGCCGCCCGGGACCTTCGGCCTCAGATCTCGCCCAGCAGCCTCAGCAGGCCCGTCATGCTGTCGAGGCTGCGGATGTCCGGGGCCGTTGCCGGCACCGCATCCGAAGGGGCCGCGTCCGTCGCCATGCGGATGTCGACGCCGGAGGCCATGAGCGCGCCGAGCATCGTCTCGGCGACGATCAGGCCGCCGACCTCGCCCAGTTGCGGGCCGCCGGGATTGCGCACCGCCGCCTCGCGCAGGACGTAGAACCATAGCGGCGTCTGGGTGGCGAGGGAGGGGTCGATCCCCAGCACCTCGGCGCCGATGGCGAGGTCGTCCGGGGCCAGCGGGGCCGCGATATGGGGATAGCGCGCCTTCAGCGCCACGGATGCCGTCTGGCCGCTGACCACGCCGAAATCGGCGCCGCGGCGCAGGTTGCGCTCGGCCAGCGAGATCGGCGGCGCGTCGACCGCCGGCGGCGGCAGGCGGAACACGGAGGCCGGCAGGGTGGCGTCGAGCGGCTCGCCCGGCTGCGCCGAGGGGCCGAAGAACAGCGCCCAGTCGACCTCGGTCTCGCCGTCCAGCGGCTCGCGCCCGCGCAGGTCGCCCCCACCGGCGACGAACAGCGACCGGCCGATCCCCGCCTTGAGCTGGTAGCCGTCGCGCAGCTGGCTGTGGCCGAGGCGGAACACCGCCTGCGCGAACTCGACCGGCATCGGCGTCGAGCCCGGCGGGCAGCCGCCGTCGCCGGCCACGGCGCGGACCATGTCGCTGTAGAAGGCCGTCCCGGCGCGCAGCCGCGCCACGACCGGCGCGATCTCGCTCATCGACACCAGCCGCGGCAGGTAGTCCATGATGACGATCCGCCGATAGGCGGCCTTCACCTCCTCGCAGGTCTGCGCGAAGACCGGCGAGCCGACCGGATGCACCCCGCCCTTGGCGCGGTGGGTCACGTTGTGCAGGCGCATGAACAGCGTGTGGATCTGCGAGATCAGCTTGTTCTCGTCGTTGCGCGGATCGGCGATCATGCGCCCGTCGCGCCAGCCGGTGTGGCGGCGGATGTCGCGCGCCGCGCCGAGGTTGCCGACGGTGCGGCGCGCGAAGCCCAGCCGGAACATGCCGCGGTCGTTGAACAGCGCGGGTTCGGGCGCGCCGAGCAGCCCATAGACGCTGTCGAGGTCGAACAGCCCCGTGCGGCCGTTCGCGGCCGTCGGGGCCTCGCGGTCGCCGCGCACGAACTGGCGGGATTCGAGGCGCGGGTTCATCGGCAGGGCGCGGCGGTTCTCGACGGCGCGGAACTCGGTGAGGTCGTGATCGACGAACTGGCCGAAGAAGGTGAAGCCCGCCGGCAGCGCGGGCTTGGCCGAAGCCGTGGCGAGGGGCGGCATCATCGGCCCCTGCGAGCCGGCGAGCAGCGCGATCGCGTGGCTGTCGTAGAGCGGGTCCTCGCGCCGGAACAGACGGCCGAACGGCGCCTCGTCGGCGTCGTGGCCCCCGCAGGGCATGACGTGTCCATGGGACATGGCTGATCCTCCTGATGTCGCGTGTCGCGGGCGCCGGCCGAAAGGGCCGCGCGCCGCCATCATGCGGCAGCGGGGCGGGCGGAACGCGCGGGCAGACGGGCGACACCCTTCCGCGCGCGAGAGCAGCTGCCGTCCGGCCCGGGTCGGGGCGGGCGGCATGCGACGGTCCCGAGTCGGGACCGTTGAAAACAAGAGCTTTTTTTGGTAACTTTTCGTCAATCGGGCCGACCCCGGTCGACCGGCCGGCCGCCCGGCGCGCTATTCCGCGGCCGGCGCCTCGGTCAGCCGGGGCGCGTCCGCCGCCCCCGCCCGGCCGCGGCCCGACAGCGACGGGTGGCGCATGAAGAAGGCATGCGCCGAGAACGCGTCGTCTCCCGCATCCGCCCGCGTCCAGACGCCGTCGCCCGACAGCACCCAGCTCTGGGCCTCGTCGCGCAGGTTCGCGGCCAGCACCTGGTCGATGATCTGGGCGTGGACCGTGGGGTTGCGGATCTCGACCAGCGATTCCACCCGGCGGTTGAGGTTGCGGTCCATCCAGTCGGCCGAGCTGATGTAGACCCGCGCGCGGCGGCTCGGCAGGCCGTGCCCGGCCCCGAAGGCGACCACGCGCGAATGCTCGAGGAACCGCCCGATCAGCGACTTGACGCGGATGGTCTCGGAAAGGCCGCGCAGGCCCGGGCGCACGCCGCAGATGCCGCGCACCACGAGGTCGATGCGCACGCCGGCCTGCGATGCGGCGTAGAGGGCGTCGATCACCTCGGGCTCGATCAGCGAGTTCATCTTGGCCCAGACCTGCGCCGGCCTGCCTGCGCGCGCATGCGCGACCTCCTCCGCCAGCCCCTCGAGCAGCCGCGCCTTCAGGGTCAGCGGCGAGACGGCGAGGTTCTCGAGCCCGATGGGCTCGGCATAGCCGGTGACGAAGTTGAACAGCTTGGCCGCATCGCGCCCCAGCGCAGGGTCGCAGGTGAACAGCGACAGGTCGGTGTAGATGCTGGCGGTGATGGGATGATAGTTGCCGGTGCCGAAATGCGTGTAGGTCACCAGCCGCCCGCCCTCGCGGCGCACAACGGTGCTGACCTTGGCGTGCGTCTTCCAGTCGATGAAGCCGTAGACGACCTGCGCCCCGGCGCGTTCGAGCTGCTTGGTGTGGCGGATGTTGGCAGCCTCGTCGAAGCGGGCCTTGAGTTCCACCAGCGCGGTGACGGATTTGCCGTCCTCGGCCGCCTCGCACAGCGCCGCCACGATGGGGCTGTTGCGCGAGGTGCGGTACAGCGTCTGCTTGATGGCCAGCACGTCGGGGTCGCGGGCGGCCTGCTGCAGGAACTGCACCACGGTGTCGAAGCTCTCGTAGGGGTGGTGCAGCAGCATGTCCTTCTGGCGGATGGCGGCGAAGAGGTCGCCGTCATGGTCGCGCACCCGCTCGGGCAGGCGCGGCACGAAGGGCTTCCAGCGCAGATCCGGGCGGTCCGAGACCACCAGCTCGTCCAGCGCCCGCACGCCCACCACGCCCTCGAGATCCACGATCTCGGCCTCCGCCACGCCCATCTCGGCGGCGATCTTGGCCCGCAGGGCCGGCGGCGCGTCGGCCGAGACGGTCAGCAGGATCGGCTGGCCCTTGCGGCGGCGCTTGAGCGCGGTCTCGAACTCGCGGACCAGATCCTCGCTTTCCTCCTCCACCATCATGTCGCTGTCGCGCAGGATGCGGAACACGCAGGACCCGCGCACCGCATAGCCGGGGAACAGCCGGTCGAGGAACAGCCCCAGCAGGTTCTCGAGCGACAGGAAGCGGACGGCATCGCCGCGCTCGGGCAGGCGCACGAAGCGCGGCACCTGCTGCGGCACGGGCAGCAGCGCGTCGAGCCCGTGCCCGTCGCGCAGGCGCGACAGCTGAAGCGCCAGCGCGAAGCCGCCATTGGCGATGAAGGGGAACGGGTGCGCGGGGTCGATGGCCAGCGGCGTGACCACGGGGAACACCTGCTCGACGAAATGCGCCTCGCAGAAGCGGCGGTCCTCGGCGTCGAGATCCGCCGGTTCCAGCACCCGCACGCCTGCCTCGGCCATCTCGGCCCGCAGGCCCGCCCAGATCGCCTGCTGCCGGGCCATCAGGTCGCGGGCGTCGGCGTCGATCAGCGCCAGCTGCTGCGCCGGCGTGCGGCCGTCGTCCGACAGCCGCTCGACCCCGGCGCGCGTCTGCGCGCGCAGGCCCGCGACGCGCACGCCGTAGAATTCGTCGAGGTTGTTGCCCGAGATCGACAGGAAGCGCAGGCGTTCGAGCAGCGGATGGCGCGGGTTCTCGGCCTCCTCCAGCACGCGCCAGTTGAAGGCCAGCCATGACAGTTCGCGGTTGAAGAAGCGCGCGGGATCGGCCGGATCGAAATCCGGATCCCGCGCCGCCGCCGGATCGACCACGGTGTTGAGGAAATCGGCGCGCATGGCGGCGGCGCGCTTCGAGGAGGGCATGGCGCGAAATGTCCCGACCGGAGAGCGATCCGTCCAGCATGTGCCGCGCGCAGGGCCGGCGCCAGAGGGGCCGCGCCGATTTCGGCGCCCGCGCCGGGCGGCGTCAGGCCAGATCCGACAGGATTTCGGCGGCGAACCGGCAGGTGAGGTTGCGCCGCCGGGCCAGAGACAGGGCGTCGAGCCGCTCGACCGCCACGCGCGCCGCGGCGTGGCTGCGCTCGATGCGCGCCGCGAGCCAGGCCGGCAGCGCCGGGTCGTAGGACAGGCGGCGGTCGTCGAGCTGCTTGGCGATCACCGCCGCCAGCAGCGCGTCGTCGGGCGGCCCCAGCCGCGCCACCGCCATCGCCCCCAGCCGCGAGGCGAGGTCGGGCAGCGCCACGGGCCAGCGCGCGGGCGGCGCCGCCCCCGTCACCAGCACCGCCGCCCCTTCGGCGGCGGCGAGGTTCAGCAGGTGGAAGGCCGCGCGCTCGGCCTCCGGTCCCGGGGCGCGGTCCATGTCCTCGACGGCGATCACGCCCGCAGCGACCAGCGCCGGCGCGTCCTCGACCCGCAGCGCCGCCGCCGGCACCCGCGCAGCCCCGGTCTCGGCCATCAGCACATGCACGAGATGGGTCTTGCCGCAGCCGGCGGGCCCCGCCAGCGCCAGCCGGCCGCCGGGCCAGCGCGCCGGATCGGTGGCCAGCGCCACGGATGCCGAATCGCCGGGACCCACGAGGAAGTCCCCGCGCCCCATGGCCCGGCGGCGCGGGAAGCCGAGGCCCAGCGGCGGCTGGGCCGGCGTCACGGCGCGCGATCCGCGTCCGCGTCGCGCAGATGGTCGGGGTCGTCGGGCAAGAGCGCCTCACCCCCGGCATAAAGGCGTCCCTGACGGTACTGGTCGAGCCCGAAGCGCGCCAGCACCCCGATCACCGCCGCCGCGGGCACCGCGATCAGCAGGCCGGTGAAGCCCATGACGGATCCGAAGGCCGACAGCGCGAACATCAGCCAGACGGGATGCAGCCCGACGCTGCCGCCCACCAGCCGCGGCGTCAGGACATTGCCCTCGACCGCCTGCCCCAGCAGGAACACGCCGGCCACGGCCGCGATCCACACCGGCTGGTCCCAGAACTGCACCACCGCGATGCCGATCGACAGCGCGCCCCCCAGCAGCGAGCCGACGAAGGGGATGAAGCTGACGAGCCCGGCGAACAGGCCCACCAGCAACCCGAACTGCAGCCCCAGCAGCAGCAGCGCCGCGGCGTAGAAGACCCCGAGGATCAGGCACACCGTCATCTGCCCGCGCACGAAGCCCGCCAGCACGCCGTCGACGGCCGATGCGATGCGGCGGATGGCCGGGGCGTGGCGGCGCGGCAGCCAGTGGTCGATCTCCGAGATCATGCGGTCCCAGTCGAGCAGCATGTAGAAGGCCACCACCGGCGTGATCACCGCCAGCAGCAGGAAGTCGATGACCGCGAGGCCGGAACTGAAGGCCGTCGACAGCAGCTGCCCGCTCCAGTCGCGCATCGCGCCCTCGACATCGGCGAAGGCCTTGTCCACCAGCCCGCCCGTCGCGAAGGCGTCCGGCGCGTAGCGGGCGCCGACGCTTTCGACCATGCCCTGCGCCGCCACGAGGAAATCCGGCGCGGCCCGGACCGCCGCCTGCGCCTGGTTCACGATAAGGGGCGCGATCACCAGCACGGCCCCGACCGCCGCGGCCAGCGCCAGCGCGCCGATGACCGAGACCGCCAGCAACCGGCTCGCGCCGCGCGCCTCGAGCCGGTCGGCCAGCGGATCGAGGAAATAGGCGATGGCCATGCCGGCGAGGAAAGGCGCCGCCGCGTCGGCCAGCGCCCACAGGACCACCAGCGCCACCAGCGCCGCCACGCCCCACCAGCGCGCCTGCTCGCCCATCGTCACCGCGCAGCCCCCCGTTCCGCCGCCGGTCAGCCCGGCGCCGCGGACCGTAGCGCGCAAACGCGCCGCGGCGAAGCGGATGGCGCGCGGGCCGCGCGCGTCAGGCGAACTGTTCGCGCAGGGTGCGTTCGCGCAGCCCGTGGTCGGGGTCGAACAGCAGCGCGACGCCCATGCTCTGCTCGAAGGCCACCTCGACCCGGGCGACGCGCCGCACCTCCGCATAGTCGGCCACGGCCAGCACCGGGCGCTTGTCGCCCTCCAGCACCTCGATCTCGACCTTCGATCCCCCGGGCAGGATCGCGCCCCGCCAGCGCCGGGGACGGAAGGCGGCCAGCGGCGTCAGGGCCATCAGCTCCGCCTCGATGGGCAGGATGGGGCCATGGGCGGAAAGGTTGTAGGCTGTAGACCCGGCCGGGGTCGCCGCGATGATACCGTCGCAGATCAGCAGCGGCAGGCGCTCGCGCCCGTCCACGAGGATGCGCAGGCGCGAGGCCTGGTAGGTCTGGCGGATCAGCGACACCTCGTTGAAGGCCAGCGCCTCGGTAACCAGCCCGCTGACCGCCGTCGCGCGCATCCGCAGGGGGTGGATGGCGGTGCGCTCGGCCGCGGCGAGGCGCTCGGGCAGGCCGTCGGGGCTGAAGTCGTTCATCAGGAAGCCGACGGTGCCGCGGTTCATGCCGTAGACCGGAAGCCCCGATGAAAGCGTGTCGTGCAGCATGTGCAGCATGAAGCCGTCGCCGCCCAGCGCCACGATGACCTCGGCCTCGCG
>DAIPIU010000076.1:0-12437 GCA_036770645.1 Rubrimonas sp.
GCCAGCGCCTGGTAGGCGGCGGCGGTCAGGAACACGTCGGAGGCCTTCACGCTGATCTTGAACTCGTGGAAATCGTTGTCCTGCAGGATCTTCGCGTGCTCCAGCGCGCTTTCGACCATCGCTTCGGGGCAGGGCTCGGCGTATTTCTCCAGAAGGTGCGGCTCCAGGCTGCCGGCGTTCACGCCGATGCGCATCGAGCAGCCATGGTCGCGCGCGGCCCTGATGACCTCGCGCACCCTCTCGGGGCTGCCGATGTTGCCCGGGTTGATGCGCAGGCAGGCTGCCCCCGCCTCGGCGCTCTCGATGGCGCGGCGGTGGTGGAAATGGATGTCGGCGACGATGGGCACGGGGCTCTCGCGCACGATCTCGCGCAGGGCGCGGGTCGACGCCTCGTCGGGGCACGAGACGCGCACGATGTCGGCCCCCGCCTCGGCGCAGGCCAGCACCTGCCGGATGGTGGCGGCCGCGTCCGTGGTCAGCGTGTTGGTCATGGTCTGGACGCTGATCGGGGCGTCGCCGCCGACCTCGACCGGACCGACGCGGATCTTGCGGCTGCGACGGCGCTGGATGTCGCGCCAGGGACGGATGCTCATGGGGTGCTCTCGGCGGTGCTCTGGGCGGTGCTCTGGGCGGCTCGGGTCGCGACCCTGTGCTAGCCGATCCCGGGCCGCCCGTCGACCGTCAGCGCGGCGGCGCGACGCCGAGGCCGGCCGACACGGTGGCCGTCAGCGTTGCGGCCTCGCGCGGATCGACCGCCGGCAGCGCCTCGCGCAGCCGCTCGGGATCGAGGGACAGGTTCGAGACGACGCCGCCCGGGCGGCCGAGCGGACCATAGAGCGTGCCGCCGAGGTCGACATACACGCCGCCGGCGTTTCCGGCCCGCAGGGTCAGGCCGCTGCGTCCGGCCGGCGCCTCCCAGCTCTGGCCGCCGCGCATCAGGGCCTCGTGCACCACCGCGCCCGAGTCGTCGCGCACCCGCACCCAGGCCTCCGCCGCGAACACCAGCCCGAGGCTCGGCGCGGCGGGCGGTCCCGACACCGCCGGCTGCTCCTGCGGCAGTTCCGGCCCGCCCGCGGCGACGGCGGTGCCCCCGCCCGGCTCGCCCTCCGGCTCGTCCTCAGGCCCGGCCGCGGACAGGGCCGGGTCCGCCGCATCGGCATCGACGGTCGCGTCCTGCGGCGGCGCACCGGCGCGAATCGCGCCGGCGTAGACGCCGGCGCTTTCGGGATCGATGGCGGAGATCGGGCCGTCGCGCAGCGGGGCAGGCGGGGGCGGCAGCTCCTGCGCGGCATAGACCGCGGCGAGCGCCTCGGCGTCGATCACGGGGGCCGCCCCGACGGCCGCGGCCGCAAGCCGCGTCATCGCCCCGAGATCCGGCACATCGGCCAGGACCTCCGGTGCGTCGGGCAGCGGCGCGAAGGTCACGCGCTGGATCGTCTCGAGCACGCGCCACCCGCCCCAGGCCAGCCCCGCCAGCAGGGCCGCCAGCACCGCGAGCGAACCGAGGCCCCGCAGCGTCGAGCCGAAATCGCTGTTGTGCGAGGTCGCGCGCGAAACGGCCGCCATCCGCGATCCGGCGATCAGCGCATCGAGGTCGGCGCGCGGCGGGGCTGCCGCGCGGGCCTTCGCAGGACCGCCACCCGCCCCGCCGGGCGGCACGAACCCCGATTCCGCGCAGAACCGGCGCAGGACCGCCTCGTCGTCGAGGCCGAGATAGCGTGCGTAGGCACGGACATAGCCCGTCACGAAGCCCTTGTAGGGGATGGCGTCGGGATCGGCGTTCTCGATGGCGGCGATGTGGGCCGCCTTGATTCGCAGTTCCCGCTGCACGTCGAGCAGCGATTTGCCGAGCGATGCGCGTTCGCCGCGCAGCTCGTCGCCGAGCGATACGGGATAGGAGTCGAAGCCGCGCAGTTCGATCGATTCGGGCTTGGCCATCGTCCGCTCGTTGTGCAGCGCCGTTGCGCTTTCTTTATTGAGCGGACAACCCCGGTTCAAGGCCGCCGCCCTGCCTCCCCGCAAACTTAGGAGATATCAGTCGATTCGTCGGCATTTCTTTCACTCGGCCCGAGCGCGGCGCCCGAAACGCCGCCGGACGCCCCTTTTCCGCCACGCTGCGCGGGGTCAGTAGATGAAGCGGATCTGCTCGGTCCAGTAGCGCTCGATGCGCCGCAACCCGCCGGTCAGGGCGGCGCCGGCATCGGGCCCCATGAGGCCGCGGCCGCCGAGATCGACGGCGTGGCGCTCGAACAGGCCGCCGACCGCGGCGCGGATGCGCCGGCCCTTCTCGGTCAGGCGGATGCGCACGGCCCGCCGGTCCACCTCGCAGCGCTGGTGATGCATGTAGCCCGCCTCGACCAGCTTCTTGAGATTGTAGGATACGTTCGAGCCCTGATAATAGCCGCGGGTCTTGAGTTCACCGGCCGTCACCTCGTTGTCGCCGATGTTGTAGAGCAGCAGCGCCTGCACCGGGTTCACGTCGATCAGGCCGAGGCGTTCGAATTCGTCCTTGATGACATCGAGCAGAAGGCGGTGAAGCCGCTCGATGAGAGACAGCGTCTCGAGGTACCGCTCGCCGGTCGCGTCCGTCTCGGCCTGCCCTTCGGCGACGATCGCCGCGCCTTCCATGGTCATGGGTCGCTCTCCGCGCGTTGCATCGGTTGCGACAGGTTTTGCGCGATTTCGCCAAGGCGAGGTTAACGGCGCGGCGGAAGCGCGCGCTGGGCGCTACGCGGGCGGATCGTCCTCGCCGCGCAGGAACAGCCTCAGGCGGTCGGCCTCCGCCACGGTTGCCTCCAGACCCATCACCAATGCCCCCCCGGAACGGGCGGCAACCCCGGCGAGGCCCGCCGCGGCCGCGCGGCGCATGGTCTCGGGGCCGATGGTCGGCAGGTCGGCGCGCAGGTCCTGCCCGGGCTTCGGCCCCTTGAACAGCACCCCGCCCCCGCCGCCGGGCCGCAGCCGCGCCGACGTGCGCGCCACGAAGTCCAGCAGCGCGTCGGTGCCCTGCAGCGTCTCCACCCCAAGGCACAGGCCGCGCTCGACCACCGCGCCCTGCGTCATGTCGAAGGGGCCGAGCGCGGCGACGATGGCCGCGGCGCGGAGCGCGTCGTCGCGTTCGGCGCGGGTGGCCTGCCGCCGCGCGAGATCGCCCGCGGGCATCAGCAGCGGCCCGAGGATGTCGTGGGCCGCGACCATGCGGAAGCCCTCGCCCTCGACAAGCTCGGCCAGACCGCGCAGCAGCCCGTCATCGCCCCGGCGCAGCAGCGGCAGCAGCCGCGTCGCGAGCCGGATGGCGGTGAGGTCGAAGGCCCAGAAGCGCAGGCGCGGGCGCGTCAGGCCGCCGGCGAACACCACCCGGTCGGCCCCCGCGCGGCGCAGGGCGGCGAACAGGCGGCCCGGCTTCTCGAAGGGCGCGATCGCGTGGGGGTGCCCGGCGATCCAGGCCGGGGCTGCCCCCTCGAAGGCGCAGATCAGATAGGGCAGGCCGCGGTCGCGCTGGTCCTCGGCGATCAGGCGCGGCAGGTCCCCCCCGCCGGCGATGACGCCCAGCGCGCCCAAGCGCGTCAGTCCCGCGGGGTGCAGAAGGCGCGCTGGCTGTCGGCGAGGATGAATTCGGCGATGGCGCGGGCCTCGGGCACCTCGCCCCAGGTCGCGAGCACCGCCTCCGCCTTCGCGGCCAGCGCGCCCTCTGCGTGGAAGATCGCGCGGTAGGCGGCGCGCACCGCGTGCAGCGCCTCCTTCGACAGCCCGCGGCGCTTGAGGCCGACGACGTTCAGGCCCGCGAGCCGCGCCCGGTCGCCGATGACGACGCCGAAGGGGATCACGTCGCGCTCGACCCCGGTCATGCCGCCGACCATGGCGCCCCGGCCGATGCGCACCTTCTGGTGCACCGCGCAGATGCCGCCGAGGATCGCCCCGTCGCCCACCTCGACATGGCCGCCGAGCGTGGCGTTGTTGGCCAGCACCACCCGGTCGCCCACCACGCAGTCATGGGCGACATGCACGCCCACCATGAACAGGCCGCCATCGCCCACCACCGTCTCGCCCGTCCCGGTGGCGGTGCCGGTGTTCATGGTCACGCCCTCGCGGATCATGCAGTCGGCCCCGATCCGCAGGGTGGTGCGCTCGCCGCGGTATTTCAGATCCTGCGGGGCGTGCCCCAGCGACGCGAAGGGCCAGACCACGGTGCGCGGCCCGATGCCGGTGACGCCCGCCACCGCGACATGCGAGATCAGCCGCACGCCGTCGCCCAGCGTCACGTCCGGCCCGACGGTGCAGAAGGGGCCGATCTCGACGCCCTCGCCCAGCCGCGCGCCCGCGGCGACCACCGCGCTGGGGTGGATGGCGCTCATGGCTGGGCGGGCGGGCGGCGGGGGTCGTCCGGCGTGATGATCATGGCCGCATACTCCGCTTCGGCGACCACGTCGCCCCGCACCTTCGCCTCGCCGTAGAACTTCCACACCTTGCCGCGGCCGCGATTGATGCGGACGTGCAGTTCCAGCAGGTCGCCGGGGATGACGCGCCGGCGGAACCGGGCGCTGTCGATGGTCATGAAATAGACCAGCAGCCCGGCGTCGATCTGTCCGGTGGTCTCGACCACCAGCACCCCCGCGGTCTGGGCCATCGCCTCGATGATCAGCACGCCCGGCATGATCGGCTCGCCGGGGAAATGGCCGGGAAAGAAGTATTCGTCCCCCGTCACCTGCTTCATCCCGATGGCGCTCTCGCCCTTGCGGATCGCCTCGACGCTGTCGATCAGCAGGAACGGGTCGCGATGCGGCAGCATCCGCTCGATGCGCGCGCGGTCGGCGCGGCCGACATCCGTGGCGGCCTCGGCCTGCGTCATGGATTGCTCTCCCCGCTCATATCGGCCTTGAAAGCAAAGGCGGCGCCAAGGGTCAAGGCCGCGGTTCCGGCGGATCGGGCATCAGCGCCTCGATCCGGTCGGCAGGCTGCGCGGCGTCGAGCCGCGCGATCACGTCGTCGGTCGCCTCGATCTGCCCCGCGACGCGCAGCACGCTGCGCCGGTCGAGCGCGACGGCGGCCCCGCGATCGGCCATCACCGCGGCGATCACGGGGCCGGCGGCGGCCTCGAGCGCGCGCAGCGCCTCGGTGAACCGGGCCTGCAGCGCGGCCGAGGACTCCTGCGCGCCGCGCCGCGCCGCGCGCACGCGCTGGTCGAAGTCGCGCACGCGCAGGTCGAAATCCTCCTTCGGCAGGGTCTTGCGCAGCTCGACCATGGCGGCCTCCTCGGCCTCGAGCTCCAGCTTCAGGGCATCGAGCCGCTCGCGCAGCGCGCGGCGCTCGTCGATCTCGATGGTGCGCAGGGCCTGCGCGGCCTTCGCCTCGCGCATGACGCGGGCCATGTCGACGACGATCACGCCGCCGGCCGCCGGCGCCTGGGCGGCCGCGGGCAGCGCCAGCGCCAGCGCAAGGCCGAGCGCCGCCAGCCTAGAAGCGCGTGCCCGCGGTAAGGCGGAAGCTTTCCGATTCATCGCCCTCTTCATCCAGGATCGGCACGGCGAAATTGACCCGCAGCGGCCCGAAGCCGCTGTCCCAGAACAGGCTGACGCCGACGCTGGCGCGCAGCTTGGGGTCGTCGTCCACCGTGAATGTCTGCAGGGTGTTCGGGTCCGTGTAGCTCGGGCCGGTCACCTCGGTCTCGTCGAGCAGGAACAGCGTGCCGACATCGGCGAACACGCCGCCGAAGATGCCGAACTCCTCGGGCAGGCCGATGGGGAAGGACAGGTCCGTGCGCGCCACGGCGAAGATCTCGCCGCCCAGCGCGTCCTGGTTCGGGCTGGCCAGGTCTCGCGGCCCCATGCCGCTCCGCCGGAAGCCCCGGAACCGGTCCCCGCCGAGGAAGAACCGGTCGGTGATGCGCAGGTCGGAACCCAGCGAGTACAGGTGGCCGCCCTCGACATCCAGGGCCAGCACCACGTCCTCGTCGAAGAACGAGGTGTAGCCGCGCGCCCGCGCCGTCGTGCGGATGTATTGCGCGTCGCCGCCCAGGCCCGCGATCTGCTGGCCGAAGCGCAGCAGATAGCCCTGCGTCGGCTCGAGCGGGTCGTTGCGGCGGTCGTAGCTGTAGGCATAGCCCACCGCCGACGTGATCTGCGTGCCCTCGTCGTCGGCGATGAAACGCGAGGCGTCGTCGCGCACGTCGCGGATCTCGTCCGAGGCGATCTCGTAGTTCAGCGACAGCCGCCCGAACTCCGAGACTGGGAAGTCGATCTCGGGCACGAAGCCGATGTTGGTCTCCTGGAACGAGCTGTCGTCGGTGCGGTCGTCCTGGCGGTAGAACAGCCGGAAGCCGGCCCCGAGATCGCGGTCGAGCAGCGCCGGTTCGCGGAAGGTCAGGTCGAGCGTCTGCTGGTCGCCCGCGACCAGCGCGCGGGCGCGCAGGAACTGCCCGCGGCCGAGGAAGTTGCGCTCCGACAGGCTGACCTCGCCGAGGATGCCGTCGGCCGAGGAGAACCCGAGGCCGAAGGTCAGCGATCCGGTCGAGCGCTCCTCGACCGAGACGCGGATGTTGGCGCGATCCTCCGCCGATCCGGGCTCGGTGGCCACGTAGACGCGGCTGAAGAAGCCGAGGCCGCGGATCCGGGTGCGGGCCTGTTCGACGGCGCGGGTGTTGAAGGCGTCGCCCTCCACGATGTCGAACTGGCGCCGGATCACGCGGTCGAGCGTGCGCGTGTTGCCCTCGACCTCGATGCGCTCGACGAACACGCGCGGCCCCTCGACCAGCTCGTAGACGATGCCGACCGTCAGGGCCTCCGGGTCGCGCACGGCCCGCGGGCGGACCTCGACGAAGGCGAAGCCCTTCTGCCCGGCGAGGAACACCATGCGGTCGATGTTCCGCTCGACCAGCGTCGCGTCGTAGGTGTCGCCCGGCCCGCCCTCGATCAGCGCCTCGAACTCGGCCGGGTCGAGGCCGGCGGTCGTGCTGGTGACGCTCTGCTCGCCGAAATCGTAGCGCGGCCCTTCCTCGACGGTGAAGGTGATGAAGAAGCCGCGGCGGTCGGGCGCCAGCTCGGCCACCGCCGACAGCACCTGGAAATCGGCGAAACCGCGCGACAGGTAGAACCGGCGCAGAAGCTCGCGGTCGAACTCGAGCCGGTCGGGATCGTAGATGTCCGAGGTGATGAGGAAGCCGAACAGGCCGCTCTCGCGGGTGTCTACGACGGAGCGCAGCCGGCGGGCCGAGAAGGTGTCGTTGCCGATGAAGTTGATGGCGTTCACGCCGGTCACGCGGCCTTCCGCGATCTCGAACACCAGGTCGACGCGGTTGTCGGGCAGTTCGATGACCACCGGCTCGACCTCGGCGGCGAAGCGCCCGACGCGGCGGTAGATCTCGACCAGCACCGCGGCGTCGGCCTCGGCGCGCGACCGGGTGAAGGCGCGGCGGGGCTGGCTGGTGACGTTGGGCAGCAGCTGCTCGTCGGTCAGCGCGTCGTTGCCCTCGAAGGCGATGCGGTTGATGGTCGGATTCTCGGCGACGCGGACCACCAGCGTCGTGCCGTCCACCGCGATGGCGGCGTCGCGGAACAGCCCGGTCTCGAACAGCCGCCGCACGCTTTCGTTGATCTCCGCGTCCGTCGCGGGCCGGCCGCGGGCGACGGCGAGATAGCTCTCGACGGTCGCGGTCTCGATGCGCTGGTTGCCGACCACCACGATGTCCGCGACGGCCCCCCGCGTCGCCTGCGCCAGCGCCGCGGCCGGGGCGGACGCCAGCATGGCGGCCAGCAGCATCGGCAGGATCACGGCCAGCATGCGCCCCAGGCGCGCCCCTGCGTCGGTCATCGCTCCACTCCGCCCGCCTCGTCCGCCCGCGCGCTTCACTGCCGCGTGATGTCGTTGAAGATGCTGAAGATCATCAGGCCGAGCACCAGCGCAAGCCCGATGGAGTTGCTGACCTCCTGCCACCGCTCGCGCAGCGGCCGGCCCCGCGCCGCCTCGATGGCGTAGAACATCAGGTGCCCGCCGTCGAGGACCGGGATCGGAAAGAGGTTGATCAGGCCGATGGCGGTGGACAGAACGGCGATCAGGCCGACGAAGGTCGCGGCCCCTTCGCGCGCCGCCTGCCCGGAGACCACGGCGATGCGGATCGGCCCGCCCAGCACCTCGCCCGCCGGCTGGGCCCCGATCACCACGTCGCGCAGCCCCGCGAGCGACAGGCTGATCACCGACCAGGTGCGCTCGACGCCGAATCCGACGGCGGCGAGCGGCCCGACCGGCTCGACCAGCGGCATGATCTCGGTGGCGCGCTTCTCGATGCCGAGCATGGGCCGGGTCGCGGTCTCGCCGGTCAGCGGGTCCGCGGTCTCGACCAGCCGGGGCGACAGCGCGACGTCGATCAGGGCGCCGTCCCGCCGCAGGGTCAGCGCCATCTCGGCCCCGCCCGAGGCGGCGACGCGGCGCTGCAGATCCGAGAAGCCGGCGATGGGCTCGCCGTCGATGGCCTCGATCACGTCGCCGGGCCGCAGCCCGGCGGCGGCAGCGGCCCCGCCCGGCGCCACCCCGTCGACGCGCGCCGGCGGGCGGAACACCACCGACACCGTCTCCTCGCGGCCGCCTTCGGCCAGGACGCGCGCCGTCGCCGGCGCGCCCTCGCTGGCCAGCAGCGCGCGGCTCAGGCCCGCGAAATCCTCGACCGGCGCGCCGTCGACCGACAGCACCCGGTCGCCGGGGCGCAGCGCCCCGACCAGTTCCGGGTTGGCGTCGGGCCCGAAACCGCCGATCACCGGGTCCGGGGACGGGGCCCCCTGCCCCAGCGCCATCAGCGCGAAGACGGCGATGCTGAGGATGAAATTCGCGACCGGCCCCGCCGCCACCGTCAGCGTGCGGCGCCCCACGCTCGCGCCGTGGAAGCTGCGCGCGCGCTCGGACGGCGCGAGCGCCTGAAGCTTCGCCTCGTCGACATGCGAGGACGAGGCGTCTGCGTCGCCCACGAACTTGACATAGCCGCCGAGCGGAAGGGCAGACAGGCGCCAGCGCGTGCCGCGCCTGTCGGTGAAGCCCGCGATCTCGCGGCCGAAACCCACCGAGAACACCTCGGCGCCGATCCCGCACCAGCGCCCGACGATGTAGTGGCCGAACTCGTGCACGAACACGACGATGGCCAGCACCAGCAGGAAGGGCAGCACGGTGGCCAGCGTCGGCCCGACCAGCGGGATCTGGGCGAAAAGCTCCATCGGATCTCCCTGCCTTCAGGCGGCGCGGGACGCGCAGAGCTCCTGTGCGACCCGGCGGGCGGCGGCGTCGAGGTTCGCCACCTCGTCCAGATCCGCGGCCTCGCCCGAGGGAGATAGCCCTTCGAGGGCCCCTTCCACAACCCGCGCCATGTCGAGAAAGCCGATGCGGCCCTCCATGAACGCCACGAGCGCGGTCTCCTTGGCGGCGTTCAGCACGCAGCCCGCCGCCCCGCCGGCCTCGAGCGCCGCGCGCGCCAGCCGCAGGGCGGGAAAGCGCGCCGTGTCGGGCGCGTGGAAATCCAGCCGGCCCAGCGCGGCGAAATCGAGCCGGGGCAGCGGCAGCGGCGCGCGCTCGGGCCAGTGCAGCGCATAGCCGATGGCCCCGCGCATGTCGGGCGGTCCCAGCTGCGCCAGCACCGCGCCGTCGGCGTAGCCGACCATCGAATGCACGATGGATTGCGGGTGCACGATCACCTCGACCTGGGCGGGGCGAACGTCGAACAGCCAGCGCGCCTCGATCATCTCGAGGGCCTTGTTGAACATGGTGGCGCTGTCGATCGAGATCCGCGCGCCCATGTCCCAGTTCGGGTGCGCCACCGCCTCGCGCACCGTGGCGCGCGCCATCCTCTCCAGCGGCCAGTCGCGGAACGGCCCGCCGCTCGCGGTCAGGATGATGCGCTCGGGCGCGGCGCGGGCGTCCAGCACCTGGAAGATGGCGCTGTGCTCGCTGTCGACCGGCAGCAGCCGGGCGCCGCCGGCCTCGATCTCGCGCAGGAACAGCGCGCCGGCGCAGACGAGGCATTCCTTGTTGGCCAGCGCCACCGTCGCGCCCCGCCGCGCCGCGGCCAGGGTCGGGTCGAGGCCCGCCGCCCCGACGATGGACGCCATCACCCAGTCGGCCGGAGCCTGCGCCGCCTCGCGCACCGCCTCCGCGCCCGCCGCGGCCTCGATGCCGGTGCCGGCCAGCCGCTCGCGCAGCTCGCCATAGCGCGCGGGGTCGGCCGTGACGGCGCGGCGGGCGCGCATGCGGACCGCCTGTTCGGCCAGCAGCGCGACGTTGCGCGCCCCGGTCAGCGCCTCGACCTCCACGGCCTCGCCCGCCAGCGCCAGCACCTCGAGCGTCGAGCGCCCGATCGAGCCGGTCGAACCGAGGATGGTGACGCGCCTCACCATATGAACACCGGCGCGCCGCGCAGGAAGGTCGCCCCCGCCACCACCAGCGTCGCCGCCATGAAGCCGTCGAGCCGGTCCAGCGCCCCGCCATGGCCTGGGATCAGGGCGCTGGAATCCTTGACCCCGAAATGCCGCTTCAGCGCCGATTCCGCGAGATCGCCCCCCTGCGCCACCAGCGCGGCCAGCGCCGACACCGTGACCACCGGCCCGACATAGGTGCCGGTGGTCGCGGCCGAGAACAGCGCGCCGGCAAGGGCCGCAAGCGCCACCGCGCCGCCCAGCCCCGCCCAGGTCTTCTTGGGGCTGACCGCCGGCCACAGCTTCGGGCCGCCCAGCGCCCGCCCGGCGAAATAGCCGCCCATGTCCGTGGCGATCACCACGGCGACGATCCAGAGCGCGGTCTCCAGGCCATAGGCGTCCATGTCCCTCAGCGCCGAGAAGGCAGCGGTCGCGGCCCCGATCAGCAGCAGGCCGGCAATGGGCCACAGCGCGCGGCCGCGCGCCACGCGGTCGGTCGCCGCGCACACGGCCCCCGCGACGGCGAGGAAGCCAAGCGCGGCGGGGAAACTCAGCGCATCGGCCAGCAGCGCGCCGGTCGCGGCGATGGCACCGTAGGAGATCGGCGAGACGCGCGCCGTCGCCGCCTCCGGGCCCAGCGTGATGCGGCGGTATTCCCAGCCCAGCACCGCGGCGATGGCGGCGACGAACAGCGTCGCGACCCAGCCGCCGATCAGGACGGGGCCGAGGCCGAAGACGAGCATCGCGAGCCCCGACAGCGCGCGGTCGCGCAGGTCGGACAGGCGCGCCGCCCGCGGGGCGCGGGGCGCGGCGGACATGGCGCGCGTCAGGCCATGACCGAGCCGAACCGGCGCTCGCGCGCGCCGAACGCCCCGAGCGCTCGCTCGAAGGCGGCGCGGTCGAAGTCCGGCCACAGCTCGGGCGCGAACACGAATTCGGCATAGGCGCACTGCCAAAGCAGGAAGTTCGACAGCCGATGCTCGCCGCTGGTGCGGATGACGAGGTCGGGATCGGGCAGGTCGCCGGTGCTCAACGCGCGGCCGATGGCCTCCTCGGTCACCGCCTCCGGGCCGCAGGCGCCGTCGCGCACCGCTTCCGCCAGGCGCCGCGCCGCCGACGCGATCTCGGCCCGCCCGCCATAGTTGATCGCCAGCACCACGGTCAGCCGCGCGCCGCCCTCGGTCTGGCGCTCGACGCTGGCCATCATGGCCTGCAGGTCGGGCGCAAGTCGGGTCCGGTCGCCGATGAAGCGCAGGCGCACGCCCTTCTCCACCAGTTCGGCGACCTCGCGGCGCAGATAGCGGCGGAACAGGTTCATCAGCCCCGCCACCTCGTCGGGCGGGCGGCGCCAGTTCTCGGTCGAGAAGGCATAGAGCGTCAGCACCTCGATGCCGAGATCGGGGCAGGCCTCCACCACGCCGCGCAGGGTCTCGACGCCGCGCTTGTGCCCGGACAGCCGCGGCAGGCCGCGGCGGGCGGCCCAGCGGCCGTTGCCGTCCATGATGATCGCGACGTGACGCGGCGCGCAGGGCGCCTGCGGGGGGGGCGGGCCGTCTCGCATGTCGGTATCTTCGTCCCTTCCCCGCCTGAACCCGTGTAGGCCGCCGCGCCGCGCTGCGCCTAGACCTGCATGATCTCGGCCTGCTTGGCCTCCAGCGCCTCGTCTATCCGGCGGATGGCGGCGTCGGTCAGGGCCTGGATCTCGTCGGTCCACATCTTCCGGTCGTCGTCGGCCACGCCGTCGGCGCGCTTGACGCGGTCCATGCCGTCGCGGCGCACGTTGCGGACCGCCACGCGGGCGTGCTCGGCGTATTGCGAGGCGACCTTGGTCAGGTCGCGCCGCCGCTCCTCGTTCAGCTCGGGGATGGGCAGGCGGAGGATCGTGCCGTCCACCACCGGATTGATCCCGAGGCCGGACGACCGGATCGCCTTCTCGACCTTGCCGACCAGCGACTTGTCCCAGATGTTGATCGACACCATGCGCGGCTCGGGCACGTTGACGGTGCCGAGCTGGTTGATCGGCGTCATCTGGCCGTAGGCGTCGACCTG
>DAIPIU010000016.1:0-48773 GCA_036770645.1 Rubrimonas sp.
ACATGGCTCATGCTCAGCGACACGATGGTCGAGCTGCTTTTCAGGTCCAGCAGCGTCAGCCCGGACAGGAACAGCTCGCGGAAGATCACCCGCTCGCTGAAGCCCGGCGCGACGCGGAATCCGATGCGGCGCGACAGCTCCGCCAGCATGCCGCCGACCTGGCGCTTGTTGCGCGCGTCCAGCGTCGCGACGCGGTTGCGCATCACGATCCAGTCCATCGGCTTCAGGCCCTGCTGGGCCCGGATCTGCCGCCCGCGCCACACCATCTCGGAATAGATCGACGGCCCCCTGATCTTGCCGGTCGCCCCGTCGACGCGCGCCAGCAGGTCGAAGTCGATCAGGCTGTCGTTCATCGGGGTGATCAGCGTGTCGGCCTCGGCATGGGCCTCCTGGCTGAAGACGGTGTCCGAGCCGGGGCAGTCGATCACCACGAAATCGCAGCGCGCGCGCAGGTCGGCGACGGTGGCGCGCAGGGCGGCGCGGTCCTCCGCCTCGGCCTCGGCGCGCAGCGCGGCCTTCGACGGGGTCAGCGACGCCTGCTCGGGCATCAGCAGCGGCGTCTCGCGCCGCGCGGCATAGTCGCGGCGGTTCTCGAGATAGCGGAAGAAGCTCTGCTGGCGCAGGTCCAGGTCCATCGCGCCCACGCGCCGCCCGGCCCGCGCCAGCGCCACGAACAGGTGCATGGCGGTCGTGGACTTGCCCGACCCGCCCTTCTCGTTGCCCAGGACGATTACATGGCCGCGGCTCGGGGCGGCGCTCGCGGGGTCGGTCATGGGCGGGCGGCGCTCCGTTGCAGGGCCGGGCCCCGGCGCGGCGGGCGCACGGCGGTCGGGGCGGGCGCGCGGGGCGCGCGCCGGTCTGTGGCCGGGGCGCCGGGGCGCCGGCCGGCGCGCGTCGCGCGGGCTGGGACGGGCCGGCGCGCGTCGCGCGCCGGGACGGGATCAGAAGCCGAGGCCCTCGAACTTCTTCTTGAACCGCGACACGCGGCCGCCGCTGTCCATCAGCCGCGCCGAGCCGCCGACCCAGGCCGGGTGCACGGTGGGGTCGATGTCGAGCGACAGCGTGTCGCCCTCCTTGCCCCAGGTCGAGCGCATCTGCACGATGCTGCCGTCCGTCATCTTGACGTTGATCAGGTGGTAGTCGGGGTGGATGCTCGCCTTCATCGCCTGTCTCTCTGATCGTGGCGGAGGGCGTCGGCCCCCCGGGGTCGGGCGCGCCGGCGCGCCCCCTGAATTTGTGCACGCGCCCGCATGAATGCGGATTGTCCAAGGGTCCGCAGCCGCGCCGCGGCCCGGAGTCGACGCGCTGATAGCCCCAAACGGCGGCCGCGGCAAGCGCCCCGCGCCTCTCAGACTCTGAGCCGGCCGCCGCAAACGCTTGACCGCGCGGGGCCCCTGCCGCCCCATTGCCGCAACGATAAATCGGGGAGGAAACGGCGATGCGACGGCGTCACGCCCTCGCGGCGCTTTGCGCAGCGTTGACCACCGCGCTGGGCAGCGCGCCGCCGGCGCAGGCGGAAACCCTTGTCCGCGCAGCGGTCCTGCGCATCGAACGGCCGCTGGCGGCCCCGCTGTCGCGGCTGGCGGAGGCCGGCCCCGACGAGGGCTTCGCCGGCGCGAGGCTCGCGACGCGCGACAATGCCACCACAGGCGCGTTTCTCGGCCAGAAATTCGAAACGATCGAGGCCAGCGCCGCGCCCGAAGGCGCGGCGGAGGCGCTCGACGCGCTGCTGGCCCAGGGCGTCGGCTTCGTCGCCACGATCGCCGCGGCCGACGACCTGCTGGCGCTCGCGGACCATGCGCGCGGCCGCGACGTGGTGCTGATGAACGTCTCGGCCGCCGACGACCGCCTGCGCGGGACGGACTGCCGCGCCAATGTCCTGCACATCACGCCCTCGCGCGCCATGATCGCCGACGGTCTTGCACAGTATCTGGTCTGGAAGCGCTGGACCGACTGGGTGCTGATCGCCGGGTCGAACCCGGCGGACCGCGAGAAGGCCGCCGCCTACGAGGCCGCGGCGAGGAAGTTCGGCGCCCGCATCCTCGAGACCCGCACCTACGAGGACACCGGCGGCGCCCGCCGCTCGGATTCCGGCCATGTGCTCGTGCAGAAGCAGATCCCCGTGTTCACCCAGCGCCTGCCCAACCACCATGTCATGGTCGCCGCGGACGAGAGCGAGGTGTTCGGCGTCCACCTGCCCTACCGCACATGGGACCCCCGCCCCGTCGCGGGCGACGCCGGGCTGGTGGCCCGCGCGTGGCACCCAGCCCACGAGAGCTTCGGCGCGACGCAGCTCCAGCGCAGGTTCGAGGCGCTGGCCGGGCGGCGCATGACCGATCTCGACTACGAGGCCTGGGTGGCGCTGCGCGCGCTGGGCGAGGCGGCGACGCGCACAGGTTCGGCCGACGTGGCGGCCGTGCGGGCCCACCTTCTGTCCGACGCCTTCGCGCTGGCGGCCTTCAAGGGCCAGCCGCTGAGCTTCCGCCCCTGGGACAACCAGCTGCGCCAGGCCATCCTGCTGGCGGACGGCCCGACCGTCGTCAGCCTGTCGCCGCAGGAGGAGTTCCTGCACGAACGCACCCGGCTCGACACGCTGGGCGTCGACGAACCCGAGACCGCCTGCCGCTTCTGACCCCTCCCGCGAAAGGACGACAGCCATGCGCGCCTTCCTGATCGGCGCCGCCGCCCTGGCCCTCGCCGGGCCGGCCGCAGCGCAGACCGCCTTCGTCACCAACGAGCGCGGCAACAGCGTCACCCGCATAAACGTCGAGACCATGGAGGTCATCGACACCACCCCGGTCGGCCAACGGCCCCGCGGCGTGACGCTCAGCCCCGACGGCGCGACGCTCTACGTCTGCGCGTCCGACGACGACACCGTGCAGGTCTTCGACGCGGCCAGCATGACGCTGCTGCACAGCCTGCCGTCGGGGCCCAACCCGGAGCAGTTCATCCTGCACCCCGAGGGGCACACCCTCTATGTGGCCAACGAGGACGACAACCTCGTGACCGTGCTGGATGTCGTGAACCGCCGGGTGCTGGCCGAGGTGCCGGTGGGCGTCGAGCCCGAGGGCATGGGCATCAGCCCGGACGGGCGCGTGGTGGTGAACACCTCCGAGACCACCAACATGGCCCATTTCATCGACACCGAGAGCTTCCAGATCCTGCGCAACGTGCTGGTGGACAGCCGCCCGCGCATCGCCGAATTCAGCGCCGACGGCACGCGCCTCTACGTCTCGGCCGAGATCGGCGGCACGGTCAGCGTCATCGACCCGGGCTCGGGCGAGATCCTTGCGAAGATCGAATTCGAGGTCCCCGGCATCGTGCCCGAGGCGCTCCAGCCCGTCGGCGTGCGCATCACGCGCGACGGCAGCCGCGTCTTCGTCGCGCTGGGCCCGGCCAACCGCGTCGCGGTCATCGACGGGGCCAGCAACGAGGTGCTGGATTACCTGCTCGTCGGCCAGCGCGTGTGGCAAATGGCCTTCTCGCCCGACGAGAAATACCTTGTCACCACCAACGGCAACTCGAACGACGTGTCCATCATCGACGTGGCGCGCGCCGAGGTCATCCGCTCGATCCCCGTGGGCGAGCAGCCCTGGGGCGTCGCCGTCTCCGCCAACTGACCCTTCCTCCCCCGCCCCCTGCACCAAGGACCGCTCCCATGCCGACCCGCCTCGCCCTCGGCGCCCTCGCCGTGGCCATCGCCCTCCCCTTCGCCCCGCCGCCCGCCGTCGCGCAGGACCGCACCATGACGCTCGGCCTCGCCGGCCTGCTCGACCGCCGCAACCGCACCGCGCTGCCGCCGATCACGCTGGGTTCGGGCAAGGCGCTGGCAGAGGCCCCGCTCGAACTGGTCTCGGGCGGCTATTACCAGATCGAGATCACCTCGGACGGCTCGGGCGAGTTCGCCATCGCGGGGCCGGAGTTCTTCCGGGCCGTGTGGGTGAACGAGATCGTCATCAACGAGATCGAGGTGCGGCCGCTGGGCGTGGACAGCCTCGAATTCGACGACGAAGGCACCGTCGAGATGTCCTTCATCGCCATCAAGCCGGGCCAGTACGTGATCGGGATCCCCGGCGCGCGCGGCGACAGCCAGCGGGTGCAGGTCACCATCCGATGACCGCGGCGGCGCTCGAGATCTCGGGCGTCGGCCACGCCTTCGGGGCGACGAGGGCGCTGCGGGAGGTCTCGCTCGAGGTCCCCCGCGGCGCCTTCGCGGCGCTGCTGGGGGTGAACGGCGCCGGGAAAAGCACGCTGTTCAACCTGATCACCCGCCTCTACGACTGCCGCGAGGGGGCGATCCGGGTCTGCGGCCATGACGTGCGGACAGCCCCGGTCGAGGCGCTGCGCCGCATGGGCGTGGTGTTCCAGAGCCGCTCGCTGGACGCCAGCCTGACCGTGGCGCAGAACGTGGTCTATCACGGCGCGCTCCACGGCATCGGCCGGCGCGCGGCGCTGGCGGCGGGCGAGGCGGCGATGGCGCGGGTCGGGATGGCCGAGCACATGGGCGCGAAGGTCGGGCGGCTGTCGGGCGGCCAGCAGCGCCGCGTCGAGATCGCGCGCGCGCTGATCCACGGCCCGGAACTGCTGCTGTGCGACGAGGCGACCGTGGGCCTCGATGTCCAGTCGCGCCGCGCCATCGTGGCCGACGTGCACGCGCTCGCCGCCGAACGCGGCGTGGGCGTGCTGTGGGCCACCCATCTGATCGACGAGGTGGCCGCCGCCGACCGCGTGGTGATCCTGCATCGCGGCGAGGTTAAGGCCGAAGGCGCGGCCGGGGCGCTGGGCGGGGCCGAGGGGCTGACCGCGGCCTTCCTCGCGCTGACCGGCGGCGGCAGGGCGAGCGATGCCGCCTGAAGCCGACGCCGCCACCGCGCGCCGGGCGCTGGCGCAGGGCGCGCGCGCCGTGCTGCACGGCCTGTCGGGGATCGGCTCCGGGGCCGCCCTGCTGGCCTCCGCCCCCGCGCATGCCCCCGCCGCGCTGCGCGGGGCGCGCGCCGCGCTGGCGCTGCCGCCCGGCTGGGCGGTGTGCTTCGGCGGCGTGGTCTGGCGCGAGGGGCTGCGCTTCGTCCAGCAGAAGGAACGCTTCGTGGCGGCGCTGGTGCGGCCGCTGGTCTGGCTGTTCATCTTCGCCGTCGGCTTCCGCTCGGTGCTGGGCGTGTCGCTGATCGCGCCCTACCGGACCTATGTGCTCTACGAGGTCTATGTCGCGCCCGGGCTGATGGCGATGATCCTGCTGTTCCAGGGCATGCAGTCCTCACTGTCGATGGTCTACGACCGCGAGACGGGCTCGATGCGCACGCTGCTCGTCTCGCCCTATCCGCGCTGGTTCCTGCTGCTGGCCAAGCTGATGGCCTCGGTCGCGGTGGGCGTGGCGCAGGTCTACGCCTTCGTCGCCGTCGCCTGGGCCTATGGCGTGCGCCCGCCGGCCTGGGGCCTCGTCACCGTCATCCCGGCGCTGGTGCTGTCGGGGATGATGCTGGGGGCGATCGGCCTGCTGCTGTCCTCGGTCATCAAGCAGCTCGAGAACTTCGCGGGCGTGATGAACTTCGTGATCTTCCCGATGTTCTTCGCCTCCTCGGCGCTCTACCCGCTGTGGCGGGTGCGCGAGGGCAGCCCCCTGCTGCACGACATCGCCATGGCCAATCCCTTCACCCACTGCGTCGAGCTGATCCGCTTCGCGCTCTACCAGCAGGTGAACTGGCTGTCGCTGGGCGTGGTGCTGGTCGTGACGGCCGCGGCCTTCGGGCTCGCGGCGCTGGCCTACGATCCGGGCCGCGGCGTCATCGCGCGCAAGGGCTGACCCCGCGGCTTGCCGCGGGGCGGCGTTGCGCCACGTCGTCGCGAAAGGCAAGAAACGCGGGAGGATGCGGATGGGCGGAACGGTTCGGGGGCTCGCGCTGGCGCTGGCGCTCATGCCCGGGGCGGCCTGGGCGGTGTTCTCGGGCGACATGAGCCCGCGCGCCCCGTCGGGCGACGCCGATTACGCCGCGGCGATCCGGGCGCGCGAGATCCAGGACTGGAAGGGCTCGATCGAGGCGCTGAAGCGCGTGGTCGAGCGGCGGCCCTGGCACGACAATGCCCATGCGCTGCTCGGCAACGGCTACCGCCGCGTGGGCGAATACGAACTGGCGCTTGCGCATTACCACCGCGCCATCGAGCTGAACCCCCGCCACCGGCAGGCGCTGGAATATCTCGGGCAGGCCTACCTCCAGATGCACTGGCCCGAGAAGGCCGCCGAGACGCTCGAGAAGCTCGGCGCGGTCTGCGCGCAGGTGCGGCTGACCTTCTCGGACGGCGATTTCTCGGATGGCTGCGTGGAATACCGGCTGCTGCGCGCGGCCATGGCGCATTACGCCGCCACCGGCGAGGCGCCGGGAGAGACGCCGTGAGGGCCGCGGCGGGCCTGCTCGCGGCGGCGCTGGCGCTGGCGGCGCAGGGCGCGGCGGCCTTCACCGAAGAGGACTGGCCCTGCCAGCAGCGGCGCATCGACAGGCTGTCGCTCGGCCAGGTCTGGAGCGGCGCGCCGCCCGCCGATCCCGGCGCCTGGCGCGACGATGCCGCGATCGCCGCGCTCGCCCCGCTGCTGGCGGCGCGCCGCACGGGCATGGCGCAGGCGCAGGCGGCGGTCGCCGATTTCGCGCGCGAGGCCGATGCCGACCGGATGGCGCTGCTGTTCGCCGGCACCTTCGCGCTGATCGACGCGGAGCGCGCGCGGCTGGTGGAGGGCGTCGGCCGCTTCGCCCGCAGCCAGCGCGCCCTGTCGGAACGCATCGACGCCCGCCGGCTCGAGGTCGACGCCCTGCGCGCCGCCGCGGGCCCGAAGGATTTCGACGCGCTGGACGCGGTCGAGGAGGCCGAGGCCGCGCTGGTCTGGGAGACCCGCATCTACCAGGACCGCCAGCGCTCGGTCGCGGTGGTGTGCGAAAGCCCGGTGCTGCTCGAGCGCCGCGCCTTCGAACTCGGGCGCATCATCGCCGCCGCGACGCCCGGCGGCTGAGGGGCGCGCGCCGCCCGCCCGGAAAATCGCGCCGCGGCGCCCGCCGCCCATGGACAAGCGGCCCCGCCGGGCGATCCTATGCCGCAATGCGACGGAGGCGGCCGCAGGGCACGGCGAGGGGCGGGCGATGAGCGTGACGGACGAGGAACTGCGCGGCTACGAGGCGTATGTCGGCCGCGAGAAGGTCGACACCTGCGTGATCGCGCCGGAAAGCGCCGACCTGATGGCCGCGACGCTCGACCGCGACGACCCGCCCCGCAGGCCCGGCGACCCGCTGCCGACCATGTGGATGTGGATGGGCTTCCGCCCGCACGCCCGGCGCAGCGCCATCGGGCCCGACGGCCACCCGGCCCGCGGCGACTTCCTGCCCCCCGTCGCCCTGCCGCGGCGCATGTTCGGCGGCGCGCGCCACAGCTTCCTCGCGCCGCTGCCCGTGGGCGAGACCATCACCCGCACCGCGCGCATCGCCTCCGTCGCGGGCAAGCGCGGCGCCTCCGGCGTCATGGTGCTGGTGACCGTGGCGCAGAGCTTCGCGGTCGGCGGCACGGTCCGCGTCGAGGAGGAGCAGGACATCATCTACCGCGAGGCCGCGAAGCCCGGCGCGGCACCGGAGCCCGAGGCCCCCGGCGGCCCCGTCCCCGAGGCGCCCTGGCGGCAGGTCTGGACGCCCGATGTCGTGACGCTGTTCCGCTATTCGGCGCTGACCTTCAACGGCCACCGCATCCACATCGACCGGCCCTACACGACGCAGGAGGAAGGCTATCCCGGCCTCGTGGTGCACGGGCCGCTGACCGCCACGCTGCTGTCGGAACTGCTGCGCGACAACACCGGCGACCGGCCGCTGGCAAGCTGGTCCTTCCGCGCGCGGCGGCCGCTGTTCGATGTCAGCGACGTGATCCTGACCGGCGGCCCGACCCCCGACGGAAAGGGCGCGACCCTGTCGGCCTATGACGGCAAGGGGCGGCTGTCGATGACCGCGGAGGCCGCCTTCGCCTGACGGGCCGCGGCGCCTGCCCGCGCTGCGCGGACGACTCCCGTCATCCGGGGTGCGCGGTCCGCCCGCACCGCTCTGCCGGCCTGCGGCCCGGAAGGCGTGATCCCCGGCCCCGGCCCCGGCCCCGGATCGCGGCGCCGGTCCATCGCGGCGACGCGCCCCCGGCCGGGCGCGGACCCCGGCCGGGCGTCTCGCGTCGCGGGCTCAGATGGTTCCGGCGGCCATCTCGCGCGCAATGTGGTCGGCCTGGCGGATCGCCAGCGCCACGATGGTCAGCGTCGGGTTCTCCGCCGCGCCGGTGGTGAACTGGCTGCCGTCCGAGACGAACAGGTTCGCCACCTCGTGGGCCTGCCCCCAGCGGTTCACCACGCCGTCCTCGGGCCGCGCCGACATGCGGTTGGTCCCGAGGTTGTGGGTCGAGGGATAGGGCGGCGTCGGGAAGGTGCGCGTCGCCCCCACCGCGTCGTACATCGCCTTCCCCCGCGCGAAGGCGTGGTCGCGCATCGCCACGTCGTTGGGGTGGTCGTCGAAATGCACGTTCGGGATCGGCAGGCCGAACCTGTCCTTCATCTCGCCGTGCAGCGTGACGCGGTTGCTCTCCTGCGGCATGTCCTCGCCGACGATCAACATCCCCGCCATGCGCTCGTAGCCGTCGAGCGCCGTCGAGAACTCGCGGCCCCAGGCGCCGGGATCGAGGAACGCGGCCATGAAGGGCAGGCCCAGCGCCAGCGTCTCCAGCTCGTAGCCGCCGGCGAAGCCGCGCGCGGGGTCGTGATGCGCCTCGTCCTGCACGATGCCGGCCATGGTGGTGCCGCGCCACATCTTCACCGGCCGGTCGAACACGCCGTAGACCGACCCGGTCATGTGCCGCATGTAGTTGCGCCCGACCTGCCCGGACCCGTTCGCCAGCCCGTCGGGGAACATCGCCGAAGCCGAGTTCAGCAGCAGGCGCGGGCTCTCGATCGAGTTGCCCGCGACGGCCACCGCGCGGGCCTTCTGCAGGTGCTGGTTGCCGTCGCGGTCCGCGTAGACGACGCCCGTGACCCTGCCGCGCGCGTCATGCTCGATGCGCAGGGCCTGGGCGTTCTCGCGCACCTCTAGAAAGCCCGTCGCCTCGCCGAGCGGGATCTCGGTGTAGGCGGTGGACCACTTCGCGCCCCATTTGCAGCCCTGGAAGCAGAATCCCGTCTGCTGGCAGGCCGCGCGGCCGTCGCGTTCCCGGCTGTTGATCGCCATGCGGCCGGTCGAGACCTTGCTGTAGCCGACCGCCTTCGCCCCGGCCTCGAACACCTTGTAGTTGTTGTTGCCGGGCAGGCCGGGGATGCCGTTCGTCAGGGTGACGCCCAGCTTGTCCTCGGCCTTCGCGTACCAGGGCTCCATCTCGTCCGCGTCGATGGGCCAGTCGAGCAGGCTGGCCCCCTCGACCGCGCCGTAGGTTGTGCGCGCCTTCCACTCATGCGGCTGGAAGCGCAGCGAGGCCCCGGCCCAGTGCACGGTCGAGCCGCCCACCGCCTTCACGATCCAGGCCGGCAGGCCCGAGAAGTCCCGCGCCACGCGCCAGCTTCCCGAGGTCGTGCGCGGGTCGAGCCAGGACAGCTGGACGAAGGCGTCCCATTCGTCGTTCAGGTAGTCCGCGGGCAGGTGGCGGCCGCCGGCCTCGAGCGCGATCACCTTGACGCCCTTCTGCGCCAGCTCGTTGGCGAGCGTGCCGCCGCCGGCGCCGGTGCCGACGATCACCACCACGCTGTCGTCGTTCAGATCGTATTTCGCGACCATCTCAGGGCCTCCCGCTCACAGCCACGCGATGTCGTCGAAGCCGCGGTCGATGTAGCCGCCCTGCGAATACGACTCGCCCTCGTAGCCGAAGAGCGGCCACAGCTCCTTCTGGTTGTAGAGGCCGACCACGAGGCCCCCGCGCACCGCCTGGAAGAACGGCGCGTCCTGCATGCCGCGCAGCAGCGCCACGCGCTGCGCTTCCCAGCCGGTCGCGGCGTAGGGGGCGCCATGGGCGGCCTCGGCCGCCGCGTCGAGCGCGGCCACGCCCTCCTCGATCAGGGCGCGGTGGGCCGGGTCGGCGGCCGCCGTCTCGTCGTGGGACTTCACCGCGGCCGCGTAGAACCGGGTCGGGACATGGTCGTGGGGATAGATGTCGCGCGCCATCTGGATCAGCGTCGCGAGCGTGCGGGGCGCGAGGCCGTTCGCCTCCAGCGCCCAAGCCGCGTCGGGCGCGGCCACGAAGCCGGGGCCGGCCACGGCGACCGCTCCGATGGCGGCACCCCGGGACAGCAGGTCTCGCCGGGTCAAGGCCCGGTTCTCGGCGGTCGGCATGCGCGTCCTCCCCAGGTCGCTGTGGCTGGCGGCCGGGGCGTCTGTCGGCCCTCGGTCCGCCGGTGGTCCGTCTCCGCGCCGCGCCGTCAGGCGAGGCGCGACTTCACGTCGGCCGCGAAATCCTCGTAGCGGCGCAGGGCCTTCACCTCGACCTGCACATGATGACCCATCTTCTTCATGATCGGCAGGTCGAACAGGATCTGGTCGAGCGTGTCGGGCGTGTCGACCTTGACGACGGCGAACACGCGCCGCTCGCCGACGACCTTCCACAGGTCGACGACCACGCCCGCGCCCTTGGCGCCGAGCGCAACCTCGGCCTCCTCGGCCCAGATGCGGAACAGGCCCTGCTGGCCCATCTCGGCGTCGTAGTTCACGGTGAAGGCGAGGTGATACAGCATCGCGCGGTCTCTCCCTGTGTCAGCGGTAACGGCCGTGCCTCTGCAGGACCTCGATCTTGTAGCCGTCCGGGTCCTGGACGAAGAAGAAGCGCGCCATCAGCGCGCCCTCGCGGTCGAACGCGACGATGTCGCGGGGGTTCAGCCCCGCCGCCTTCATGCGCGCGTGCTCGGCGTCGAGGTCGTCGACGGCGAAGGCCACATGGCCATAACCGTCGCCGAGGTCGTAGGGCTCGGTCCGGCCATGGTTCACCGTCAGTTCGACCTCGAAATCGGCCTCGGCGTTGCGCAGGTAGACCAGCGTGAAGCCGTCGAAGGCGAAGCGGTCGGCGACATCGAGGCCGAACGCGGCGGTGTAGAACCGCACCGAGCGGGCCTCGTCGAGCACCCGCACCATCATGTGGATCGCCTTGGCCATGGCCGGCCTCCCTCGCCTGTCCGCGCCAGCCTAGGCCGCGCCGGACCGGGCGTGGTGGTAGCGGGCTACTACGCCGCCCGCCGGCCGCGCCCCGCCTCGGCCCCCTCCGACGCCATCGCGCCCAGATGCACCAGGCAGGCGCAGCGCAGCAGCGAGGCGAAATTCGCGACGCCCCCGCGCAGGTCCAGAACCTCGTCGTGCAGCGTCTCGATGAACTGCGGCGTGCTGCGCCCCTCGGCGGCGGCGATGCCGTCCAGCACCGTCCAGAACGCCCGTTCGAGGCGGATGCTGGTGCAATGGCCGTGCAGGCGGATCGAGCGCGTCTCGCTGGCGTAGCTGTCAGGGTCCTGCCCTGCGAAGATGCGGCACATCTCTGGTCAACCTCCCGGTCTGTTCTGGTTTTGGCGGGAGGATGGGCCGTGCCGCGCGCATCGGCAAGCGCCGCGGCGGGCGGCGCCCCGACCCTGCGGCGGGAAGCGTTGCGCAACAGGGGCTTGACGCGCGCCGTGCGGGCGCGATGTTCGGCCGATGGTCGCCTGCGGCGCGACCGGGGGGCGGCGCATGATCTCGGTGGTGATCCCGACGCTCGACGCGGAGGCCGCGCTCGGGCCGACGCTCGCGGCGCTGGTGCCGGGACTGCGCGAGGGGCTGGTGCGCGAGGTGATCTTCGCCGATGGCGGCTCCGCCGACGCGACGCCCGAGGTCGCCGAGGCGGTGGGCGCGCGCCTCGTGACGGCGCCGCGCGGCCGCGGGGCGCAGCTGGCGGCCGGGGCGGCGGCGGCGAAGGGGCCCTGGCTGCTGTTCCTCCACGCCGACACCCAGCTTGCGCCCGACTGGCCCGAGGCCGCGCGCCGCCACATCGCGGCCCATGCCGGGCGCGCGGGCTGGTGCGACCTGCGCTACGACGCGGAAGGGATCGCGCCCGCGCTGGTGGCGCGCTGGGCCAACCTGCGCTCGCGGCTGTTCGCGCTGCCCTACGGCGACCAGGCCCTGCTGCTCAGCGCGCGGCTCTACGCCGAGGCCGGGGGCCACCCGCCCCTGCCGATCATGGAGGATGTGGCGCTCGCCCGCCGCCTCGGCCGCCGCCGGCTGCGCGGGCTGGGCTGCCGGGCCGTCACCTCGGCCGCGCGCTTCGAGGCCGAGGGCTGGCTGCGGCGCGGGGCGCGGAACCTGTCCTGCCTCGCGCTCTGGGCGCTAGGGGCCTCGCCGGAGCGCATCGCCCGACGCTATGCGGGCGGGCGGCGGCGCGGATGAGGGGGGCGCGTCGCGCGGCGGCCCGGCGCAAGGCCTCGATCGCGAAACGCCTTGTCGCCGCGCGGCATCTGGATGCGTGCGCAGCGCCGCACAGATACCAACGGCCCGCGCCTTCCCTTCCAGCTTCGGAGCCCCGCCATGTCCGCGCAGACCCTCGCCTACCTCTACCTCGGCCTAGCCGCCGTTTTCGAGATCGTGTTCGCCATGAGCATGAAATACGCCGACGGCTTCACCCGCCTGTGGCCCAGCCTGCTGACGGTGGTGGGCGTGATCGGCGGCATCGGCTTCCTGACGCTGGCGATGCGCACGCTGCCGGTCAGCGTGGCCTATCCTGCCTGGACGGCCATCGGCACGCTCGGCACCGTGGCGCTGGGCTATGCGCTGCTGGGCGAAAGCCTGACGCCGCTCAAGGCCCTGTCGGCGCTGGCCATCGTGGCGGGGGTGGCCGGGCTCAAGATCGCGTCGGCCTGAGCGCCCGGCGCAAGCCGGCCGCCAGCATCGCGGCCCCGCAGGCCGCCATCAGCAGGCCGCCCCAGGCAAGCGCGACCGCATCGGCCCCCGCGGCCACCGGCGCGGCGGGCGGCGGCGCGTCCGCCAGCAGGCGCGATTCGCGGACGGCGAACACCACGGGTTCCACAAGCGCCTCGCGACCGGCCTCGGGCCGGGACCATGCGTCGGGTCCGGACTGGTCGAGCGCGGCGAGGGCGGGCGCGCCGCCCATGGCCCAGCCGGTCGGCAGCGCGGCCGCCAACAGCATCGCCATGCGGGTCGTCCTGCCCATGCCGCCTCCCCGGTCGCCGATCCCTCGCATACGACGAAAATGCGTCGGATCGGACAGGCGATCGCGGGCTTAACCACGGTTTCCACCGCGGCGTGCGCCGCCCTGTCGCGGGCGTGGCGCAGCGTGCTAGGGCTGGCGTCGGGGAGGATGCCGGGCTTGAAGGACGACGACGCCGCCGCGACGCCGATGATGGCGCAGTATCTCGAGATCAAGGGGCGGTTTCCCGACGCGCTCCTGTTCTACCGGATGGGCGACTTCTACGAGATGTTCTTCGCGGACGCGACCGCCGCGGCGCAGGCGCTGGACATCGCGCTGACGAAGCGGGGCCGCCACGCGGGCGAGGACATCCCGATGTGCGGCGTGCCGGTCGCCACGGCCGAGGCCTATCTCGCGCAGCTGATCCGCAAGGGCTTCCGCGTGGCGGTCTGCGAACAGCTCGAGGACCCGGCCGAGGCGAAGAAGCGCGGCCACAAGGCGGTGGTGCGCCGCGACGTGACCCGTCTCGTCACGCCCGGCACCCTCACCGAGGAGGCGCTGCTCGACGCCCGCGCCCCCTCCTGCCTCGCCGCCTGGGCCGAACTGCGCGACGAGGGCGCGCTGGCGTGGCTCGAACTGTCCACCGGCGCCCTGCGCGTCGCGCCCGCCCCGCGCGCCGCCCTGCCCGCGGCCCTCGCGCGCGCCGCCCCGCGCGAGCTGCTGCTGGCCGAGGCCGCCTGGGCCGACCCCGCGATCCGCCGGCTGGCCGAGGATGTCGAGGCCGCGGTCACGCCGCTGGGGCCGGCCTCCTTCGACAGCGTCTCGGCCGAGGCGCGGCTCCGCGCCCTGTTCGGCGTCGCGACGCTGGAAGGCTTCGGCGGTTTCGCGCGCGCCGAACTTTCTGCCATGGGGGCGCTGGCGGATTACGTCTCGCTGACCCAGCGCGGGGCGGCGGCGCTGGTGCGCCCGCCGGTGCGCGAGGCCGAGGGCGGCACCATGCGCATCGACGCCGCGACCCGGCGCAACCTCGAACTGACGCGCACGCTGGCGGGCGCGCGCGAGGGCGCGCTGCTGGCCGCGGTCGACCGCACCGTGACCGCGCCGGGGGCCCGGCTGCTGGAGCACCGCCTCGCCGGGCCGCTGACCGACCCCGCCGCCATCGCCGCGCGGCTAGACGCGGTGGCGGCGCTCGCGGCGGACGCCGCGGCGCGGGACGGCCTGCGCGCCGCGCTGCGCCGCTGCCCCGACGCCGCGCGCGCCCTGTCGCGGCTGGCGCTGGGGCGCTGGGTTCCGCGGGATCTGGCCGCGGTGCGCGACGCGCTCGCGGTGGCGGCCGCGGCCTTGGTGCTCCTCTCCCCCGCCCCGGCCCCGCTGGCCGATGCGGCGGCGCGGCTGAAGGGGCTCGACGCGCTCGCCGCGCGTCTGGCCGAGACGCTGGCCCACAGCCCGCCGCCCGCCGCCCGCGACGGCAGCGCGATCCGCCCCGGGGCCGACGCGGCGCTGGACGCGGCGCGGCGGCTGCGCGACGAGGGGCGCGGGGTGATGGCGGCGCTGGCGGCCGACTACGCCGCGCGCACCGGCCTGCCGCTCAAGCTGCGCCAGAACGGCGTGCTCGGCGCCTTCATCGAGGCCACCGCGCCGGTGGCGGAAAAACTGCGCGCCGGCCCGCATGCCGGCGACTTCATCCACCGCCAGACGCTGGCCGGGGCGGTGCGCTTCACCACGACCGAGCTCGCGGACCTCGAATCGCGCATCCTGTCCGCCGCCGACGAGGCCCTTTCCCGCGAACTGCGCCTGCTCGACGCCCTGCGCGAGGCCGTGCTGGCGGAGGCCGGGCGCGTCGCCGCGGCCGCCGAGGCGCTGGCCGAACTCGACGTGGCCGCGGGCCTCGCCGCGCTGGCCGAAGCGGAGGGCTGGACGCGCCCCGCCGTCGAGGCCGGGACCGCCTTCGCCATCGCGGGCGGGCGGCACCCGGTGGTCGAGCAGGCGCTGCGCCGCCGGGGCGAGGCCGGTTTCGTCGCCAACGACTGCGACCTGTCGGGGGGCGAGGCCGGGCGCATCCGCCTGCTGACCGGGCCGAACATGGCCGGCAAGTCCACCTGGCTGCGCCAGAACGCGCTGATCGCCGTGCTGGCGCAGGCGGGCTGCTTCGTGCCCGCCGCCCATGCGCGCATCGGCGTCGTGGACGCGCTGTTCAGCCGCGTCGGCGCGGCGGACGACCTCGCGCGCGGGCGCTCGACCTTCATGGTCGAGATGGTCGAGACCGCGGCGATCCTGAACCAGGCGGGGCCCGGGGCGCTGGTGATCCTCGACGAGATCGGGCGCGGCACCGCCACCCATGACGGGCTCGCCATCGCCTGGGCGACGCTGGAGCACCTGCACGACGCCAACCGCTGCCGCACCCTGTTCGCCACCCATTACCACGAGCTCACCGCGCTGGCCGACCGCCTGCCCGCCCTGCGCTGCGCCAGCATGGCGGTGCGCGAATGGCAGGGCGAGGTGGTGTTCCTGCACGAGGTCCGCCCCGGCGCCGCCGACCGGTCCTACGGCGTGCAGGTGGCGCGGCTCGCGGGCCTGCCCGCGGCGGTGGTCGCCCGCGCGCGCGAGGTGCTCGCGGCGCTCGAGGACGCCGAGCGCGCCGGCGGGCGGCGCGCGGCGCTGATCGACGACCTGCCGCTGTTCTCCGCCGCGCGGCCCGCCGCCCCCGCCCCTGCCCGGCCCTCGGCGGTCGAGGCGCGGCTGCGCGACGCGCACCCCGACGCGCTGACCCCGCGCGAGGCGCTGGACCTGCTCTACGCGCTGAAGGCGCTGCTGCCGCCGGACCGGGACGCCGACTGATCGCCCGAAGCCGGCGGGCGGCCCGGGATCCGCCGCGTTCACGGACCATTCACCGGATAACGGGAAATTCGCCAAGAAAACGATGCGATTCCAATTGTCCCCACTGAGCACAGCACCCCATGCCCGCCCCTGCCCCGATCCGGCCCGGCCGACACTCGCCCCGGGGCGGCGGCGCGCGGGCCCGGGGGGCTCGACAGCGCCGCCGCGCCCGGGCCAGATCGCGCGGCCCGCACGACCGCCCGCCCGGAGGCCGCCATGCAAGCCCGCCTGCCCCTGACGCCGCTCGCCGCCGCCCTGCCCGCCACCGTGCCCTTCACCGGCCCCGAGGCGCTGGAGCGGCAGCGCGGCCGGCCCTTCCGCGCGCGGCTCGGGGCCAACGAAAGCGGCTTCGGCCCCGCGCCCGCGGCGGTCGCCGCCATGGCGCGGGCGGCGGCCGAGTCCTGGATGTACGGCGACCCGGAGGCGTGGGAACTTCGCGCGTCGCTGGCGGAAACGCTCTCGGCCGCGGGGCTCGGGGTCGCGCCCGCGCAGGTCGTGGTGGGCGGGGGCATCGACGGGCTGCTGGGCACCGCCGCGCGACTGATCCTCGGGCCCGGCGATGTGGCCGTGTCCACGCTCGGCGGCTATCCGACCTTCGCCTACCACGTCGCGGGCGTCGGCGCGCGCATCGCGGCCGTGCCCTGCCGGGACGACGCGCCGGACCTCGACGGGCTGGCGGCTGCGGCCCGGCGCGAGGGGGCGCGCGCAGTCTATCTCGCGAACCCCGACAACCCCTCCGGCGCCTTCCACGATCCGGCCGCGGTGGCCGGCCTGCTGGCGCGCCTGCCGCAGGATTGCGCCCTCCTGCTCGACGAGGCCTACGCCGAGTTCGCCCCCCCGGGCGCCCTGCCCGGCCCGCTGGACGACCCGCGCGTGCTGCGGCTGCGCACCTTCTCGAAGGCGCACGGGCTCGCGGGCCTGCGCGTCGGCTTCGCCTTCGGAGACGCCGACGCCATCGCCGCCTTCGACCGGCTGCGCGACCATTTCGGCGTCGGCCGCGTGGCGCAGGCCGGGGCGCTGGCGGCGCTGGGGGCGGCGGACTGGCTGGAGGCCGCGACCGCGCGCACGCTGGCCGCGCGCGACCGGCTGGCGCGCATCGCGGCCGACAACGGCCTGCGCGCCCTGCCCTCGGCCACCAACTTCGCCGTCATCGACTGCGGCGGCGACGGCGCCTTCGCGCGGCGGGTGCTCGACGCGGTGCTGGCGCGCGACGTGTTCATCCGCATGCCGGGCGCGCCGCCGCTCGACCGCTGCATCCGCGTCACCGCGGGGCCGGACGCGGCGCTCGACGCCTTCGCCGAAATCCTGCCCGAAGCCCTCGCCGCGGCGCGCGCCGTCAGGTGAGGTCGAGCGCGTGGGCGCGCAGCGCCTCCATCGGGCAGATGTCGAGCGCGCGCTTGTGCGTCGAGACCAGCCGCACCTTCGGCGCGCTGCCCGCCGCCTCGGCCTCCATCCAGCGCGCCGCGCACAGGCACCAGCGGTCGCCGGGCTTCAGGCCGGGGAAGCCCCATTCGGGATGCGGCGTGGACAGGTCGTTGCCGCGCGCCTTCGAGAAGGCGAGGAACTCGGCCGTCATCACCGCGCAGACCGTGTGCGAGCCGCGGTCGGCCTCGGCCGTGTCGCAGCAGCCGTTGCGGAAGAACCCCGTCATCGGGTCGGTCGAGCATGGCTCGAGCGGTTCGCCGAGGACGTTGAGGGACTGCTCGATCTCGATCGCCCGCATGGCCTGCATTCCTGTCGCCGTCCCGCCGCAAGCCGCACTATAGACTGGCGGCGGCGCATGACGAGCAGGAGGTTCACGCCATGACAACAACGACCCGCCGGGGCGCGCTGGCGCTGGCCGCCGGTGCGACGCTGACGGCCGGGCTCATGCTGGCCCCGGGCGGCGCGCGGGCGGCCGACGCGGCCGTGATCGACGCGCGCGTCGATCTCGCGCTGGCCGAACTGTTCTCCAAGGTCGTGGGCGCGCAGGACCTGCACGACCGCGCCGTGGGCGTGCTGATCATGCCCGACATCGTCAAGGGCGGGCTGATCGTGGGCGGCAGCTACGGCGAGGGGGCGCTGCGCGTCGCGGGCGCGACCGTCGAATACTACTCCATCGCCTCGGCCTCGGTCGGCCTTCAGGTCGGCATCCAGAAGACCAAGGCCGCGCTGTTCTTCATGACCGAGGACGCGCTCGCCCGCTTCCGCCGCGCCGATGGCTGGGAGGTCGGCGCGGATGCCGAGGTCACCTTCCCCGGTTCCGGCGTGAACGTCAGCACCGACAGCACCACGCGCAACGCGCCCATCGTGGGCATCGTGTTCGGCGAGGACGGCTTCCTCGCCGGTGCGAGCCTGCAGGGCTCGAAATACAGCCGGATCAACCGCTGAGGCTCAGCCCCGCAGGCGGCGGATCAGCGAGGAGGTGTCCATCCGCCCCGCACCCTGCGCCTGGAGGTCGGCGTAGAACTGGTCGACCAGCGCCGTGACGGGCAGGCGCGCGCCGTTCGCGCGCGCCTCGTCCAGGCAGATGCCGAGGTCCTTGCGCATCCAGTCGACGGCGAAGCCGAAGTCGAAGCGGTCCTCGATCATGCTGCGGTGCCGGTTCTCCATCTGCCAGGACCCCGCCGCGCCCTTCGAGATCGCGTCGATCACCGCCAGCGGGTCGAGGCCGGCGCGTTCCGCGAAGGCCAGCCCCTCGGCAAGCCCCTGCACCAGCGCCGCGATGCAGATCTGGTTGACCATCTTGCACAGCTGCCCCGCACCCGGGGGGCCGAGCAGGCGCTGCGCCTTCGCATAGGCGGCGATCACCGGCGCGGCGGCCTCATAGGCTTCGGACGCGCCCCCGACCATGACGGTCAGCGCGCCCGCCTCCGCCCCCGCCTGCCCGCCCGACACAGGCGCGTCGAGGAAATGCATCCCCGCCGCGCGCGCCGCGGCATCCAGCTCGCGCGCGACCGTCGCGGAGGCGGTGGTGTGGTCGACGAACACTGCGCCCGCGCCCATCGCGGCGAAGGCGCCGTCCGGCCCCGTCGTCACGCTGCGCAGGTCGTCGTCGTTGCCGACGCAGGCCAGCACGAAGGCCGCGCCCTTCGCCGCCTCCGCCGGCGTCGGCGCGGCGCGGCCGCCATGGCGCGCCACCCAGGCCTCGGCCTTCGCGGCGGTGCGGTTGTAGACCGTGACGGCGTGGCCCCGCGCGGCCAGATGCCCGGCCATCGGAAAGCCCATCACGCCCAGCCCGATGAACGCCACGTCGGCCATGTTCCCACTCCCGCCCTGTCTGTCTATGGTGGCCGCGTCCCGCGGGGCCGCGTCGTGCGATGAGTGCGCGCCGCCCGCCGGGCCGTCAACCCGCCGGGAGCCCCCGCCATGCGCCTGCTGTTCCGCCTGCTCGCCGCGCTCGTCGTGGCCGCCGCCGGCCTGGGCGCGGCCGCGGCGGGGCTGGCGTGGTGGCTGGCGGCACGGTCCCTGCCCTACTATGCCGGCGACTGGCGCGTCGCCGGGGTCTCGGCCCCGGTCGAGATCGTGCGCGACGCCAACGCCGTCGCGCATGTCTTCGCCGAGACCGACCCGGATGCGATGTTCGGCCTGGGCTATGCCCATGCGCAGGACCGGCTGTGGCAGATGGAGGTGCAGCGGCGCGCGGCGCGCGGCCGGCTGGCCGAGCTGTTCGGCCGCGAGGCGCTGCGCACCGACCGCGCCATGCGCGCGCTCGACCTCGACGGCTTCTCCCGCCGGGCGCTGGCATTGCAGGACGCGCAGACCGTCGCGCTGCTCGAGGCCTATGCGGCGGGCGTGAACGCCCGGCTTCGGGCGGTGAACGACGGCGCGATGGGGCGCGGCGCGCCGGAGTTCTTCCTGTTCGCCGGACAGTCCATCGCCCCGTGGACGCCCGTCGACAGCCTCGCCATCGTCAAGCTGATGGCGCTGCGGCTGACCGCGGCGGCGCGGATCGAGGCCCGGCGCGCGCGGCTGGCCGCGCGGTTGCCGCCCGAACTTCTGCGCGACCTCGACCCCGCGCACCCCGAGCCCGCCCTGCTCGCCGCCCCCGCCTTCGTCGGCCCCGACGATGCGGCGCGGCTGGAAGCTGAGCGGCGCGCGGCGGCGTTCGCCCTGTCGCCCTTCGCCGAGGCGGGTTTCGGCGGGGCCTCGAACGCCTGGGCGGTGGACGGGCGGCGCTCGGCCGGCGGCGCGCCGCTGCTGGCCGCCGACCCGCACCTGTGGCTGTCGGCGCCGTCGATCTGGCACCTCGCGCGGCTGACCAGCCCGGGCTTCGACGTCATCGGGGCGGGCATCCCCGGGGTGCCGGCGATCCTCGTCGGTCGCAACGCCCATTTCGGCTGGGGGCTGACCACGGCGCAGGTCGACGACCAGGACCTCTACATCGAGCGGCTGAACCCCGCCGATCCCGGCCAGTATCTGGAACCGGACGGATGGACGCCTTTCGCGACCCGCACCGAGACGATCCGGATCGCGGGGGCCGATCCCGAGACGGTGACCCTGCGCTGGACGCGCCGCGGCCCCGTGGCCCCGCCCGACAGCGACCTCGACTTCCGCTCGATCACCCCCGACGGCCATGCCGTGTCGCTGGCCTGGACGGCGCTGACCGCCGAGGACACCTCGCTGGCCGCCGCCCACGCCCTGATGCGCGCGCGCAGCATCGAGGAGGGCGCGGCCGCCGCCGCGCTGCACACCGCCCCGGCGCAGAACGTGGTGATGGCCGACGCGACCGGCGTGGGGCTGGCCGTCGCCGGCGTCCTGCCGCTGCGCCGCGCCGACAGCCGCACCCAGGGCCGCACCCCCTCGGTCGGCTGGCTGGCCGAGAACGCCTGGATCGGCCGCATCCCCGCCGAGGAGGCCCCGCGCGTGCTCCGCCCCGACAGCGGCGCCGTGGCCAACGCGAACAACCGCACCACCGACGCCGCCTTCCCCCGCCACCTGTCCTTCGACTGGGCCGAGCCCTACCGAATCCGGCGCATCGCCGCGCGGCTGGCCGAACGGGCGTTCCACAGCCGCGAAAGCTTTCTCGAGCTTCAGACCGACACCGTCTCCGAGATGGCCCGCGCCGTGCTGCCGCTGGTGGCGCGGGATCTGTGGTGGGGCGCGGACAGCGGCGCGGCCGACGGCCCGCCCGCCCGGGCCGAGGCGCTGCGCCTGCTGCGCGGCTGGACCGGCGAGATGTCCGAGCACGACGCCGCGCCGCTGATCTTCGCGGTCTGGATGCGCGCGCTGACCCGCCGCATCGCCGAGGACGAGCTCGGGCCGCTGTTCGCGGAGATCGCCGCGACCCATCCGCTGCTGATCGAGCGCGTTTTCCACGACGTGGACGGGGCCTCGCGCTGGTGCGACGTGACCAAGACGCCGGGCATCGAAAGCTGCGCCGAGATGGCGCGCCGGGCGCTCGACGATGCGCTGTCCGAACTCGCCGCGCGCTTCGGCGGCCGCCCGTCCTCGTGGCGATGGGGCGCGGCGCATGTCGCGACCCACGCCCACACGCCGCTGGGCCTGTCGCGGCTTGGGGGCCGGCTGCTGAACATCGTGCACGAGACCTCGGGGGGCGACCATACGGTGATGGTCGGCCGCACTCGCGGCCGCGGCGCGAACCCCGAGGCCAACGTGCACGCCGCGGGCCTGCGGGCCGTCTATGATTTCGCCGATCTCGACCGGTCGGTGTTCATCATCGCCACGGGGCAGAGCGGCCACCCGCTCTCGCGCCATTACGACGATCTGGGCGCGCTGTGGCGGCGGGGGGACAGCATCCCGATGTCCCTGAACCCGGCAGATGCGCGGGCCGGGGCGCTGGGCGTCACGCGGCTGTCGCCGGCGCCGTGACGGCGGACCGGGGGGCCGTCAGAGGCGGTAGTTGCGGATGTCCATCGCCTCGAAGGCGAAGGCCCAGTAGGCCCGCCAGGGCGCGCTCATCATCACCGTCGCGTTCTCGATCGTCCGTCCCATGGCGTCCTGCGTGGGCGAGAACGCGAAGGCGTCGGCGTCGGTCTTGCGGGTCATGCGGGTGAGCGGGGCGGGCACGCAGGGCATGGGGACGGCCTTTCGGGCTTGGGCGTCGCAGGATCGTCATCGCGCAATAATATTGCTCGATTATTGATCCATGTCATTACGCCCTTGGTCCTAAGCGGTTTTTTGCCACTCCTGCGCGAAAATCATGCAAACAGCTCGCGGCAAAGTTGCAAAGCGTCGACCAACGCATCCGCCTCCTCGACCGTATTGTAAAGGCCGAACGACGCCCGGCACGTCGCCGTCACGCCCAGATGCGCCATCAGCGGCTGGGCGCAGTGATGGCCGGCCCGCACGGCGACGCCGCGGCGGTCGATCACGGTCGAGATGTCGTGCGGATGCGCCGGCCCGTCCATCAGGAACGAGAAGATGGCCCCCTTGCCCGCCGACCGCCCGTGCAGCGACAGCCAGTTCAGCCCCTCGAGCCGCGCCCTTGCATGGTCGCGCAGGGTGCGCTCATGCGCCGCGACGTTCTCCATGCCCAGCGCCATGAGGTAGTCGACCGCCGCGCCCAGCCCGATCATCGAGGCGATGGCCGGCGTGCCGGCCTCGAACAGGTGCGGCGGGTCGTTGTAGGTGATCTCGTCCTTGGCCACGGTGCGGATCATGTCGCCGCCGCCCATGAAGGGCCGCATCTCGGGATGCCGCGCCCGCCGGGCATAGAGCGCGCCGGAGCCCGAGGGGCCGTAGAGCTTGTGGCCGGTCACCGCATAGAAGTCGCAGCCGATGTCGGCCACGTCGACGGGCATGTGCACCGCGGCCTGCGAGCCGTCGATCACCGTGACGATGCCCCGCGCAGCCGCCGCCGCGCAGACCGCCTTCACGTCGACCACGGTGCCCAGCACGTTGGACATGTGCGTCAGCGCCACGACCCGCGTGCGCGGGCCCATCGCGTCGATCACCGCCTGCGGGTCGAGGTCGCCCGCGGCATCGACATCGACCCATTTCAGCACCGCGCCCTGGCGCTCGCGCAGGAAATGCCACGGCACGATGTTGGCGTGGTGCTCCATCACCGACAGCACGATCTCGTCGCCGGGCTGCAGGCGCGGCGCGGCCCAGGACGAGGCGACGAGGTTCAGCCCGAAGGTCGAGCCGGGCGTGAACCAGATCTCGTCCTCGTGCGCCGCCCCGAGGAAGCGCGCGAGCTTGCCCCGCACCGCCTCGTAGGCCTCGGTCGAAACGGTGGACAGGTAGTGCAGCCCGCGGTGGACGTTGGCGTAGTCCTGCGCATAGGCGCGCGTCACGGCGTCGATCACCGCCTGCGGCTTCTGCGCCGAGGCCCCGTTGTCCAGATAGACCAGCGGTTTGCCGTGGACCCTGCGCGACAGGATGGGAAAGTCGCGGCGGACCTCGTGGACGTCGTACATCGCGCGCTCCGGAAACCTCAGCCCTGGCCCAGCGCCGCGATCAGCAGGCTGAGGACTAGGCCCACCGCGAAGAATAGCCCGATGGTCGCCGCCATCACGCGGCGGGTGCTGGCGAAACGGTGCGCCTCGGCGACGCAGGCGGCGAGCAGCCACAGGTTGAGCCCCGCATAGAGCAGCAGGAACAGCGCGGAGCCCGAGCCCACCGCCACTGCCTGCAGGGGCGTCAGCGCGGCGGTGAGCGCGGCGTGCCAGGCGACGGCGCTCGCGACATCCGCCGCCGAGCCCTTGCCGCCCAGACGCCGGCCGACATGGAAGGCCGCGGTGGCCGTGATGGCATAGTTCGCGACCACCAGCATCGCCAGCGCAAGCTGGCCGATGATCCCCATGCCGCCGGGAAAGGCCCCCGCCGCGAGCCCGGGCGCGACGATCGAGACCAGCGCCCACAGCATGCCCTGCAGCGCCGCCGCAAGGCCCACCAGCGCCAGCCTGTCGCCGGGCCCGAGGTTCATGGCGATGACGCGCCGCGCCGTGGGCCGCGGCGCCGCGATCCCCTGCGTCAGCAGGTCGAGGAACGGGCGAAGGGGGATCTGGTCCATCGGGGAGGGCCGTCCTGCGCTGCTTGCCCCGGAGCCGGGCCGGGATGCGCCGCACTTAGCCCAAAGCCGGGGACGGCGCACCCCCCGCGGCCCGGCATCAACCGGGTTCGGCAGGCGCGCCGTCACCCCAACGCGGCCAGCGCGACCGGCGCCGCGGCGACCGCGGCCATGACGGCGAACACCGCGCGGGACGAGCGGAACCCATGCGCCTCGGCCAGCGCGGGGGCCAGCAGCAGGGCCCAGACCAGCGAGCCCGCCGCGCCGCCCGCCGCCGCCACCGCCTGCGGCGCGCCGCCGATCCCGGCCAGCGCCGCGCCCGCGGCCGCCAGCGCCACGCCCGCGGGGGCGGCGACCAGCGCGGTCCAGAACAGCGCGGCGCGCGTGGCGCGCCAGCCGCCCGTCCCGCCCGCGGCCCGGCAGGCCAGCCCGATCAGCCCCGCCATGGCGTAGAGCGCGAGCGGCCGGAAGAACAGCCCGGCCACCACCTGCCCGACCGCCAGCCGGGCGCCGTGGTCGACGGCCCCCGGCACCGGATTCAGCGCCTGTCCGGCCACCGTCGCGAGCGTGTGAAGCGCCGAGCCGAACAGCGCATAGAACAGCAGCCGCGCCTCGGAGGCGCCGTCGATCTCGGCCCGCGCGGCGGCGCGCGGGTTCGCCCAGGTCAGCGCCATGCGGTCCACGAGGGCGGGCGGCCGCCCCGCGGCCCCCGTCGCGCCCCCGCCGGCGGCGCTCAGCGCGCCGCCATCCACGCCGCGACCCGCCCGCGCAGCGCCTCGGCCGCTCCCGGGTGGTCCACCTCGGCGATGGCCTCCTCGACGAAGGCCGCGACCAGCATCGCCTCGGCCTCGCGCCGGGGCACGCCGCGCGCCTGCAGGTAGAACATGGCGTCGGCATCCATCGCGCCCGTGGTCGAGCCGTGGCTGCACTTCACGTCGTCGGCGTAGATCTCGAGCTCGGGCTTGGCGTCGAACTCCGCCCCTTCCGACAGCAGGATCGACTGGCTCAGCTGATAGCCGTCGGTCTTCTGCGCCCCCTGCCGCACGAAGATCTTGCCCTGGAACACCGAGCGGCCCCGCCCGTCGAGCACCGACTTGAACACCTGCCGGCTCTCGCCGCGCAGGCCGCGATGCGTCACGAACACCACGGTGTCCAGCTGCGCCTCGCCCGTGGCCAGCAGCCCGCCCGCGCAATGGCCCACGGCGTCGTCGCCGTGCAGCTCATAGACCACCTCGTTGCGGCTCAGCGCGCCGTCGGCCGACAGGGTGAAGGTCTTGAAGGTCGCGCCCGCCCCGATGCGGGCGAAGATGTGGGTCGCGGCGGACCCGCGCGCCCCCTCCTGCACCCGCACATGGCGGAAGGCGGCGCCGGGGGCGAGGTCGACCTCCAGCACGCTGCCATGCGCCGCGCCGCTTTCGAACAGGGTCAGCTCCGCCCCCGTCTCGACCCGCACCACATGGCGCAGCATCCCCGGCGCGCCGGTCATGCGCAGGTGCAGCGGCGCCGCGACAGGCGCGACGGCCCGGATGGCGTAGCCCTCCGTCGCGAGCGCGGTGTTCAGCGCGGCGAGGGGCCGGTCGACCTTCTCGTGGCCCGCGGCCTCCAGCGCGCCGAACAGGCCGCGGAACGGCGACAGGTCGGCCGACAGGGCGGCGGAAAGGGCCTCGATCTCCACGCCGGAGGGGGCCTCGACCCGCGCGGTCGCGCCGTCCGCCAGCGGCAGCGCCACCGCATCCAGCCCGGCGAACGGATCGGCCGCGTCGGGCAGGCCGGCCTGCGGCGGCGCCATCAGCGCGGCCGGGTCGGTGTGGCGCCAGTATTCGTCGCGCTTCATCGGCGCGCCCATCGCGCGCAGGCGCGCGGCGGCCTCGGCGCGGGCGGCGCGCGCCCAACCCGCCTCGCCCGCCGGCGCGGGCCGGCCGGCCAGCAGCGCCTCGGCCTGCGCGTGCCGGCCCTCGGGCCGGCTCATGGGGGCCGCGGCGCTCATGCCGCCTCCCCGATGATGCCCTCGTATCCTTCGGCCTCGACCTGCAGCGCCAGGTCGGGGCCGCCGCTGCGGATGATCCGCCCGTCCGACTGGATGTGCACCACGTCGGGCTGGATGTGGTCCAGCAGGCGCTGGTAGTGGGTGATGACGAGGAAGCCGCGGTCCGGGCTGCGCAGCGCGTTCACGCCCGAGGCGACCAGCTTCATCGCGTCGACGTCGAGGCCCGAATCGGTCTCGTCCAGGATGCAGAACTTCGGCTGCAGCACCGCCATCTGCAGGATCTCGTTGCGCTTCTTCTCGCCGCCCGAGAAACCGACATTGACGCCGCGCTTCAGCATCTCGGCGTCGATGCGCAGCTTCGCCGCCTCCTCGCGCACGAAGCGCAGGAAGTCGGCGGCGTTCATCTCCGGCTCGCCGCGGTGCTTGCGCTGCGCGTTCAGCGCGGTGCGCAGGAAGGTCATGTTGCCGACGCCGGGGATCTCGACCGGGTACTGGAAGGCGAGGAACAGGCCCTCGGCCGCGCGCGCCTCGGGCTCCAACCCCAGCACGTCGTGGCCGAACATCTCGACCGAGCCTCCGGTGACCTCGTAGCCCTCGCGCCCGGCCAGCACATAGGACAGCGTCGACTTGCCCGAACCGTTCGGGCCCATGATGGCGTGCACCTCGCCCGCCGGCACCGTCAGGGACAGGCCCTTCAGAATCGGCTTGTCCTCGTCGGCGAGCTTCACGTGCAGGTCTTCGATCTTCAGCATCGGTCGGTTCCTTCAGTCGGCGACGGGCGCCGGGATGGCGTGGCGCGCGCGGAAGCGCGCGAGGAAGGCGAGGATGGCCATGCGGGCGGCCACCGACAGGCAGACCCAGATCCCCAGCACGAACCAGCCCGAGGGCGTGTAGCCGGGGACCAGCAGCGTCGGGCCCCGCGCGGCGAGGCCGAAGGCCAGCGCGACGGCGATGACCGTCAGCGGCTTGTCGATCAGCTGGGCCATGACGCGCAGCCGCCGCTCGCGCGGGTCGGCCACATAGTCCTCGCCCACGGGCTCCAGGCGCGGCTTGCTCATGCGGCCCTCCCCCCGCGCCCGCGACGCGCGATATCCTGCAGGGCGAGCACGGCGGACAGCGCCCCGGCGACCAGCGCGACCCCCGCGGCCGCCTTCAGCGCGGCGAGCGCGAAGCCCAGCGGCCCGAGCTGCACCGCCTTGGCCACCGCCACCGCGCCCAGCAGCCCCAGGCACAGCAGCCGCAGCGCATAGGTCGAGGCGCGCGCCTCGGTCCGCCGCAGCGTCGCGGCGCCGGCGAGGTCGCGCGCCAGACGCAGCAGGCGCGCGGCGACGGCGCGGCGCAGGGTCATCCGACGCTGCCTTCCAGCGAGATCGCCACCAGCTTCTGCGCCTCGACCGCGAACTCCATCGGCAGGGCCTGCAGCACCTCCTTGCAGAAGCCGTTGACGACCAGCGCCACCGCCTCCTCCTCGGACATGCCGCGGGCGCGGCAGTAGAACAGCTGGTCCTCGGCGATCTTCGAGGTGGTCGCCTCGTGCTCGGCCTTCGCGCTGGCGTTGCGGATCTCGATGTAGGGCACCGTGTGCGCGCCGCAGTCCTGCCCGATCAGAAGGCTGTCGCATTGCGTGTGGTTGCGGGCGCGCGCGGCGCGCGGGTGCATCGACACCAGCCCGCGATAGGTGTTCTGGGCCCGCCCCGCGCTGATGCCTTTCGAGACGATGCGCGAACGGGTGTCGCGGCCGAGGTGGATCATCTTGGTGCCGGTGTCGGCCTGCTGGGCGTTGTTGGCGATGGCGATGGAGTAGAACTCCCCCTGGCTCTCGTTTCCGCGCAGGACGCAGGACGGATACTTCCAGGTGATGGCCGAACCCGTCTCGACCTGCGTCCACATCACCTTGGAGCGGTCGCCGCGGCAGTCGGCGCGCTTGGTCACGAAGTTGTAGATGCCGCCCTTGCCGGTCTCGTCGCCCGGATACCAGTTCTGGACCGTCGAATACTTGATTTCGGCGTCGTCCAGCGCCACCAACTCCACCACCGCGGCGTGCAGCTGGTTCTCGTCGCGCTGCGGCGCGGTGCAGCCTTCGAGGTAGCTGACATAGGAGCCCTTGTCGGCGATGATCAGCGTGCGCTCGAACTGCCCCGTGTTCTCGGCGTTGATGCGGAAATAGGTGGACAGCTCCATCGGGCAGCGTACCCCCGGCGGGATGTAGACGAAGGACCCATCCGAAAACACCGCCGAATTCAGCGTCGCGAAGTAGTTGTCCGACGTGGGCACGACGCTGCCGAGATACTTGCGCACCAGCTCGGGATGCTCCTGCACCGCCTCGGAGATCGAGCAGAAGATGACGCCGGCGCGCCCCAGCTCCTCCTTGAAGGTGGTGCCGACGCTTACGCTGTCGAACACCGCATCGACCGCCACCTTGCGCCCCTCGACCGGCGCGGCCCCGGCGCCCTCGACGCCCGCGAGGATCGCCTGCTCGCGCAGCGGGATGCCGAGCTTCTCGTAGGTGCGCAGCAGTTCGGGATCGACCTCGTCCAGCGACTTTGGCTTGACCGCGAAGCTTTTCGGCTGGGCGTAGTAATACTGGTCCTGATAGTCGATGGGCGCGATGTTCAGCATCGCCCAGTCCGGCGAGCTCATCGTCAGCCATCGGCGATAGGCCCCGAGGCGCCATTCGAGCAGCCATTCCGGCTCGTTCTTCTTGGCCGAGATCAGGCGCACGATGTCCTCGTTCAGGCCCTTCGGCGCGTATTCGGTCTCGATGTCGCTGTTCCAGCCGTACTTGTAGCTGCCCATCGCGCGCACGGCGTCGATGGTCTCGGCGTCCACCCCCTCGCGCAGCGGCAGGTCGGCGATCGCGGCGCGGTCGGCTGGGCGGCTGTCGTCGAGAGCGGCCATGGCTGTTCCTCCTCGGGGCCGCGGCATCGCGGCGGCTGTGTTTCGGTTGCCGCGCGGGCGCGCGGCGGCTGTTTCGGCTGCCGCGCGGGCGCGCGGCGTGTCGTCAGGCGGCGCGGGCGCGGCGGCGCATCAGGGCCGCGGCCCAGGCCCGCGCGAACCCGTCCAGTTCGGCCTCGGTGGTGTCGGGGCCCAGCGACACGCGCAGGGCCGAACGCGCGGTCTCGGGCGCGAGGCCCATCGCGCGAAGCACGGCGCTTTCTCCGGTGCGGCCCGACGAGCAGGCCAGCCCCGCGCTCACCGCGAAGCCATCGAGATCCATCGCCATCGCCTGCGTCTCGCCCGGCCAGCCGGGGGTCGCGAGGCACAGCGTGTTGGGCAGCCGCGCGGCGCCCCAGCCCACGAGAATCGAATCGGGCGAGGCCTCGCACAGCCGCGCGGCCAGCCGGTCGCGCAGCGCAGCGACCCGCCCCCAGACGCCAGACTCGCGCTCGCGCGCCGCGGCCTGCGCCGCAGCGCCGAGCCCCGCGGCGCCGATCAGGTTCTCGGTGCCCGGCCTGCGCCCGCGCTCCTGCCCGCCGCCGGGCGCGAGCGGCGCGACCGCGGCAGCCTCGGGCGCGATCAGCGCGCCGATGCCCGCCGGACCGCCCAGCTTGACCGAGGACAGGATCGCCCAGCCATCGGCCGGCGCGGTCCAGGCGATGCGCCCGGCGGCCTGCGCCGCATCGGTCAGCGCGACGGGGCGCGCGGCGGGCGGCTGCAGCACGCCGGTCTCGGAATTGGCCGCCTGCAGCGCCAGCGCCGCGCCCGCCGGGATCGCCGTCGCGTCGACGACGCCATCGCGGTCCACCGGCAGGTCGGCGCGCAGCCAGGCGGCGATGCAGGGGTGCTCGACCGCGCCGCCGGCCAGCGGCGGCAGGTTGGCCGCGGCCAGCGCCGCGGCCTCGGTCGCCCCGGAGGTGAAGATCACCCGGTCGGGCGCGCAACCCGCCAGCGCCGCGACCTGCGCCCGCGCGCGCTCCAGCAGCGCCCGCGCCGCCCGCCCCTCGGCGTGGACCGAGGACGGGTTGGCCTGCGCGTCCATGGCCGCCGCCATCGCGGCGCGCGCCTCGGGCCGCAACGGCGCCGCCGCGTTCCAGTCGAGATGGACCCGCGCCGTCAAACCCGCGCCTCCTCCGCCAGCGGCCAAAGGTTCGGGGCCGCCGGGCAGGGCGCAAGCCGGTTACCCACCACATCGGCGAGCGTGGTCTGGCTGAGGAAGACGTGGACGTGGCTCGACAGCCGCTCCCACAGATCGTGGGTCAGGCAGGCGGCGCGCGATCCCGCGCAGCCCTGCTCGACCCCGTCGGCGCAGCGCACCGCGCTCACCGTCTCGTCCACCGCCGCCATCACGTCGATGATCCGCAGTTCGTCCGCTGGCCGCCCGAGCCGATAGCCGCCCCCGGGGCCGCGCACGCTCTCGACCAGCCCGGCCTTGCGCAGCCGCACGAACAGCTGTTCGAGATAGGCCAGCGACACGTCCTGCCGGTCGGCGATCTCGGCCAGCGTCACCAGACGCCCCCCGCCCGTCAGCGACCCGCCCTGAAGCGCGATGTCGGCGAGCGCAGTCACCGCGTAGCGGCCCTTCGTGCTGAGTTTCACGTCGCCGATCCTCCCCACCCCCGGGGCGCGCGGGCCCCCGCCGCAGTTGACGATGCGCCCCGCGACGCTTACCTCGCGATGACGCCCAGCCGCCCACGGTTCGTAGTTGGAATAATTCTAGGATGCCCGACCGTTTCGGTCAAGCATCCGGGACCATCAGGAGTCCGGCCCGCCATGCCCGAGATCATCTTCCCCGGTCCCGAGGGGCGGCTCGAAGGGCGCTATCATCCGCAGAAGGATCGCGACGCGCCCATCGCCATCGTCCTGCACCCGCACCCCCAGTTCGGCGGGACGATGAACAACAAGGTTGTGTACAACCTGCACTACGCGTTCCACCGCCTCGGCTTTTCCGTGCTGCGCTTCAACTTCCGCGGCGTCGGCCGCAGCCAGGGCGAGTTCGACCAGGGCATCGGCGAGCTGTCCGACGCGGCTTCGGCGCTCGACCACCTACAGGCGCTGAACCCCAACGCGCGGTCCTGCTACGTCGCGGGCTTCTCCTTCGGCGCATGGATCGGCATGCAGCTGCTGATGCGCCGGCCCGAGATCGCGGGATTCGTGTCGGTGTCGCCGCCGGCCAACATGTATGATTTCTCCTTCCTCGCGCCCTGCCCGTCCTCGGGGCTGATCGTCAACGGCGAATCCGACCGCATCGCCCCGATGGCCGACGTCGACAAGCTCGCCGCCAAGCTGCGCACGCAGAAGGGCATCACCGTCACCCATGTCACGGTGCCCGGCGCGAACCATTTCTTCGACGAAGGGATGGAGCAGATGATCGACGTGGTCGAGGGCTACATGCACGGCCGCCTGAAGGAGAGCGCGGCGGCCTGACCCCCCCCCGGGACGCGCGGCGTTCAGCCCTCGGGCGGGTGCAGCCGCCCGCCGCTGACGGGCCGCGCGCATCCGGTGGTCGCGGGCCAGCTAGTCGGCAGGCCGCGCACCGCCCGCAGCGCGAGGAAGGCGAAGGCCTGCGCCTCCAGCATGTCGCCGTCCAGCCCGACCTCGTCGACCGTCTCGACCGCGGCGTTCAGCCGGCGCGTCAGCCCGTCGCGCAGCGCAAGGTTGCGCCGCCCGCCGCCGCACAGCAGCCAGCGCCCGGGCGGGCGCGGCAGATGCGCCGCGGCCCGGCCAACCGCCTCGACCGTATAGGCCGCCAGCGTCGCGGCCCCGTCCGCCACCGACCGCCCGGCGACGGCGGCCAGCGCCGCCTTGAACCGGTCGCGGTCCAGCGATTTCGGCGGCGGCGCGTCGAAGAACGGGTCGGACAGCAGCCGCGCCACGGCCTCCGCATCGACCGACCCCGCCAGCGCGGCCGCGCCCTCGGCGTCGAAATCGGCGCCGGCCGCGGCCGCCATCCAGTCGTTGATCAGCGCGCAGCCCGGCCCGGTGTCGAAGGCGATCAGGTCGCCGCGCGCGGCGTCGATGTAGGTGAGGTTGGCCACGCCGCCGAGGTTCAGGAACGCCGCCGGCCCGGCCAGCCCCAGCCGGCGCGCCAGCGCGGCGTGATAGGCCGGGACCAGCGGCGCCCCCTGCCCGCCCGCCGCCATGTCGGCCGCGCGGAAATCCGCCACCACCGGCACGCCGACCCGCGCCGCCAGCCGCGCCGCCCCGCCGACCTGCAGCGTGAAGCCCTCGGCCGGCCGATGCGCCAGCGTCTGGCCGTGAAAGCCGATCAGCGCGGGGGCCTGCGCCCGGGCCAGCGCCTCCACCGCGCGGGCATGCGTCTCGGTCGCGGTCGCGGCCGCCGCGCGCACCGCCAGCGGCCAGCGGCGCGGGTCGCGCAGCACCGCCGTGGGCGTCGCGCGCGCCTCGTGCAGCCCCCCGAGCAGCGCCCGCAGTTCGCCCCGCGCATAGCCGGCGAAGGCCGACGGTCCGAAATCCGCGATCTCCTCGCCGTCGCTCAGCAGCAGCGCCGCGTCCACCCCGTCCATCGAGGTGCCCGACATCAGCCCCATCGCCCAGACCGGCCCGTCGATGCGCATGCGCTTTCCCTCCGCAAGGGGGCCGGCTATACCCGCGCCCGACCGGCGACAAGGGGGCGGGCATGGCGTTCACGCCGCGATCGGAGTTTCTGCGCATCCTTTCGGCGCGGGGCTTCCTGCAGGACTGCACCGACCTCGAGGGGCTCGACGCGAAGCTGCGCGAGGGGACCGTCACGGGCTACATCGGCTTCGACGCCACGGCGAAGTCGCTGCATGTCGGCAGCCTCATCCAGATCATGCTGCTGCGCTGGCTGCAGAAGACCGGCGGCCGGCCGATCTGCCTGATGGGCGGCGGCACCACGCGCATCGGCGACCCGTCCCTCAGGGACGACGCGCGGCCCCTGCTCGACGGCGACGCCATCGCCGCCAACCTGACCGGCATCCGCGCCGTGTTCGCGCGCTACATCGACTTCGATTCCGGCCGCGCGCTGATGCTCGACAACGACGACTGGCTGTCCCAGCTGAAATACATCGACTTCCTGCGCGATTACGGCCGGCACTTCAGCGTCAACCGCATGCTGTCCTTCGACAGCGTGAAGCTGAGGCTGGAGCGCGAGCAGAACCTCAGCTTCCTCGAATTCAACTACATGCTGCTCCAGGCGTACGACTTCCTCGAACTGCACCGGCGCGAGGGCTGCCTGCTGCAGATGGGCGGCTCGGACCAGTGGGGCAACATCGTCAACGGCGTGGACCTGACGCGCCGCGCCGCGGGGGCGGAGGTGTTCGGGCTGACCAGCCCGCTGCTGACCACCGCCGACGGGCGCAAGATGGGCAAGACCGCGCAGGGCGCGGTGTGGCTGAACGCCGGGATGCTGAGCGCCTACGAATTCTGGCAGTTCTGGCGCAACACCGCCGACGCCGATGTGGGCCGCTTCCTGCGCCTGTTCACCGAGCTGCCGCTCGACGAGATCGCCCGCCTCGAGGCCCTCGGCGGGGCGGAGGTCAACGAGGCCAAGAAGGTGCTCGCCAACGCCGTCACGGCGCTCGCCCATGGCGAGGCGGCGGCGCAGGAGGCCGAGGCCACGGCGCGCGCGGTGTTCGAGCAGGGCGGCGCGGGCGAGGCGCTCCCCACGGTCGCCGTCGCGCTCGACGCGGGCGGCATCGCGGTCATCCGGCTGCTGGTCGAGGCGGGGCTCGCAGCCTCGGGCAAGGAGGCCCGGCGCCTGATCGCCGAGGGCGGGGCGCGCATCGACGATGAACCGGTCGCCGACCCCGGCGCGATGGTGCCCGCGGCGCGCTTCGACGCGGGCCCGGTCAAGCTGTCGGCCGGCCGCAAGCGCCACGCGCTGGCCGTCCGGGCCTGACGGATCCCCGACGCCGCGGGCGCGGCGCGCGGCCCGTCGGGCGCCGACCGCCCGCCCATGGTCGGCCGGGCAGGCGGGATCGGCCCCGAACACAAATTGTTTCAAGAATAATCCAATGTTCTCAACGGTCCCGACGCAGGACCGCGCCGAAAGCGCAGGCCCCGCCCGAGCCGGTCCGATCCGGTCCGCCGCCTTACCGCAGCGCCTCGATCCGCGCCCGCCAGTCCTCGCGGTCCCGGGCCCCCTGCGCGGGGTCGCCCGCGGGGCGGGCGAGGCCGCGAAGGGCCCCGGGCAGCAGGCCGGACAGGGGATTGACCCGCACCTCCGGGTCGTCGGCCGGGCCGCGCATCGCGAAGGTGAAGCCGATCAGGCCCTGCCCCTCGCCGCCCGAGAACAGCCGCCCGATCACCGGCAGATCGCCCAGCAGGCGGTTCACCCCGAAGGCCGGCGAGAACACCCCCTCCAGGTCCAGCGCGCCGTCGGCGGTGTCCACCGCACCGCTGACCGACAGCCCGATGCTGGGGCCGGTCGCCACCGCCTCCTCGAAGATCGCGCGCCCGCCGCGCAGGACGAAGGGCGCGCGCACGCTGTCGAAGCGCAGCGCGCCGCGGCGCAGGTCGGCCAGCGCCGCGTCGAGATCGGCCTCGTCCAGCAGCGCGGCGAGGCCGGGGTCGTCATCGGCGATGGACAGCTCCGCGATGCGCAGCTCGCCCCGCCAGTCTTCGCCCGCGGCGGCCTCGGCCTCGGCCTCCAGCGCGCCGCCGATCCCGCGGCGGAACACGCCCAGCGCGCGCAGCGCCGCGCCCGCATCCTCGGCGGCGAAGCGCACGCGACGGTCGCCGCCCTCCGACGAATAGCCGACGAAGGCCATGGCGCTGCCCGGCCCGATCCTGCCGTCGACGCGGGCCAGCACGTCGCCCGACCGGTCGCGCGAGGCGGTCAGGTCCGCATCGCGCAGGGCAAGCCGGTCGGTCAGGCGCAGCTCGGCGATGCGCGCCCGCGCCGTCACCGGCATGCCGGCCCCCGCCTCCCCGGCGCCCCCCGCCGGCGCCAGCGCGTCGAGATCGAGCACATCCCCTTCGGCATCGACGCGCCAACCCCCGTCCGCCGCGCGCAGGTCGAGCGCCAGATCCGCCGCACCGTCGAGCCGCAGCCGCGTCAGGCGCAGCGCGCGCAGGGCGCCGTCGCGCGCGAGGTCGGCCGAACCCCGCAGCGACAGGCCGCCGATGTCGGCCTCGATCGCGCGCAGCGCCAGCCCGGCCCCGTCGCGCCGCCCCGACACGCGCGCCGTGCCCGGCTGGGCCGCGGCCTTGCGCCAGGGCAGCGGCGCGCCCTCGAGCGTCGTGCCCGCAAGGTCCAGCGTCGCCTCGAAATCCAGCACGCCGCCGTCGCGCAGGTCGATCGCGGCCTCGACCCCCGCGCGCCCGCCCACGCGCGGCCCCGGATCGACCCCCAGCGCCGCCGCCTGCGCGGCCGTGACCGGCCCGGCCAGCCGCAGCGCCGTGCGCGCGGTTCCTGCGGCGGGGGCGAAGGTCTCGGTCAGGTCGAGGCGCAGGGGCGCACCGGCCAGCGTCACGTCGCCCGCCAGCGTCAGCCGGTCGAGATCGGCGGTCAGCGCCAGCGCCTGCGCGGTCATCGGCGCATCCACGCCCGGCGCCACTAGGTCGACATCGGCCAGCGCCGCCTCGGCCGACACCGCCACCTGATCGAGGCGCAGGTCGGCGATCAGCGGCAGCCGCAGCTCGGCCGTCGCGCGCGCCCGCCCCGCCACCGCCCGCGGCGCAAGCCCGACGCGGCGGACGAAGCCGAGCGGCGGCATGTCGAGCACCTCGAGGATGGCGGGCACCGGCCCCTCGCCGGTCACGCGCACCAGCGCCGTCGACAGCGGATCGCCCAGGTCCGGCACCGCGAAGGTCGAGCCGCCCAGATCCACCGTGCCGCCGCCCGGCGGCGCGACGCGGCCCGCGGCCAGGGTCAGGGTGAAGGCGTCCTCGGTCAGCACGCCCACGCCGGCCCCGCCCTCGATGGGCGGCAGCGGCCGCAGGTAATGCCCGACCGCGTCGCGGAAACCGAAGGTCAGGTCCAGCTCCGGCCCGCCGGGGCCCAGCCGCGCGCGCAGTTCGGCCCGGTCCACCAGTCCGGCCTCGAGGTTGCGCGACAGCCAGGCCCGCGCCCCGCGCGCCACCCCCTCGGGCCACAGGGCGACGATGTCGTCCGGCGTCGCGCCGGTCAGCGTGGCCGCGACCTCGGCCGTGGCGCCCGCGGCGCCGCCCTCGCCCGCCGGGGCCGCGACCCGGCCGCCGGCCTCGAGCCGCAGCGTCCCGCGGGTCAGCGACAGCGCATCGATCTCGACGGCGCGCGCGCCGGGCGCGATCCGCGCCGCCAGCGCGCCGCCGTCGAAGGCGACCGGGGCCGCCAGCAGCGCCCGATCCGCGATGCGCAGCCGCGACAGGCGCAGGGACAGCGTCGCGCCCCCGCCGGCCCCGAAGGCGATGTCGCCGGCCAGCGCCGCCTCGCCCGACGGGCCCGACGCCTCGAGACGCGACAGCGACAGGCGTGCCGCCGCCGGATCCCAGGCGAAATCCGCGCGGGCATTGTCGAGCGCGCGCAGGGGCGCGCCCGGAAGCGCCAACACCCCGGCCCCGGCCTCGACCCGGCCGGACAGGGCGCCGAGCGCGCCGTCCGGCCCGAGCGCGGCCTCGATCGCCCCCGACAGCGGCGCATCGCCGAGCGCGGGCAGCCCCGGGTGGCGGCGCGCCAGCGTCGCCGGGCGCGCCCCGTCGAAGCCGATGCGCAGCACGCCGCCGCCGCCTCCGGCCCCGGCCTCGCCCGCGAAGCCTCGCGCGTCGAAGGCCGCCCGCAGCCCGTCCGGCCAGGCGAGCGACCCCGACGCCTGCGCCGCGTCGCCGCCCAGCGACAGGCGCAGGTCGCCGCGCGCCTCGGGCCAGGGCTCGGCGGATCGCGCGTCGGCGATGCTCAGGCGCAGGCCCGGCAGGGCGATCTCCGACAGGCTGTCGAGCGGGCCGCCCGCGGCCGCGAGCGCCAGCAGCCCGGCCGCGTCGAAGCTCTCGCCCGGCGCATCGGCGGGGGCGCCGAGGGCGACGCGGCCGTCCCGGCCAAGGCGCAGCGCGATGCGCGCCCCCGGCGCGGACACCGCGGTCGGCCGCAGCCGCCCCTGCGCGAGGTCGAGCGCGCGGAACGCGACATAGACCTCTCGCGCCGCGAAAAGCCTGCCTCCGTCCTCGTCGCGCAGCTCCAGCCCGCCAATCCGCAGGGCCGGCCCGCGGCCGCCGGGCGACCGCGCCGCGAAGGCGACGCTGTCGAGCGCCATCCGCCCCGGTCCGAACCCGGCGTCGGCGGCGGCCTGCAGCCGCGGCGCGAGCCAGGGCAGCGGCACGGGCCCGTCGAGCAGCCGCAGCCCCAGCAGCGCCAGCCCCGCCAGCGCCAGGCCGAACGCCGCCGCCGCGACCCCGCCGGCGCCGCGCGCGGCGCGGCCCTGCCGCGGCGACGCCCGCCTTGGCCAGTCGAACCCTGTCCTGCGCCGGGTCATCGGCCTCCCTTGCGTCCGGGGCCTTGACGGGCGTGCCGGGCGTGCAATGTGTTTCCCCGCCCGTTCCGCGGGCCGCCTTCGCACCCCGCGCCCGCCGCGCTATATGCCCCGCCCGCCCCGCAGGAGAAAGCCGCCATGTCCGCCATCGTCGAGGGATCCCCCGCGCCCGCCTTCGCCATGCCCCGCGACGGCGGCGGTGAAGTGACGCTCGCGGCGTTCGCCGGCCAGCCGGTGGTGCTGTATTTCTACCCCAAGGACGACACCTCGGGCTGCACCGTCGAGGCGCTCGACTTCACCCGCCTCGCGCCCGACTTCGCCGCCGCCGGGGCGGCCGTGATCGGCGTGTCGAAGGACAGCGTGAAGAAGCACGACAAGTTCAAGCAGAAGCACGGCCTCGGGGTCGTTCTCGGCTCCGACGAGGCCGGCGACGTCTGCGAGCGGTACGGCGTCTGGACCGAGAAGAGCATGTACGGCAAGAAATACATGGGGATCGAACGGTCCACCTTCCTGATCGACGGAAGCGGGATCGTGGCGCGCGCGTGGCGCGGCGTGAAGGTTCCGGGCCATGCCGAGGCTGTGCTCGAGGCCGTGCGCGCCCTCGGCTGAGCCCGCCCGCATCGCGATGACGCAGGCGTGATGCGGCGCGATGACGGGCCAACCGCCTGCCCCGCAAGCCTTGTCGCCCCCGGTCCGCCATCCGGGGCCACAAGGGCGCTTGTCCGTCCGCCGCCGCGTGGTTACCAGCATCGGGCGGGGCGCGTGACCCCGTGCAGCGACGGACCGCACAGCGCATGACCTTTGCCCGCCCTGCCAGAACGCATGACGCCGATCCGCCGGGGCCGAAGGCGACGGTGATCCTTCATGCGGGAGGCCAGGCGCATCGCATGACGGTGTCGCGCGGCATGCGGATCGCGCTGATCGGGGGCGCCTGCGCGCTGGCGCTGTGGTCGGTGACGGCGACGGCGCTGCTGGCCGCCCGCGCCTGGAGCGATCTCGAGGACAGCGCGACGGCCGGTGCCGTCAGCGCGGCGTTCCGCGCCCGCCTGCTGGGCATCGAGGCTGAACGCGACGCGCTCGCCGCCCGGCTCGCGACCGCGGGCGACGATGCGGCGCCGCGCCTCGGCGAGATCGCGGCGCTGCGCGTCGCCCTGTCCGCCGCGGAAGCCGAGCGCGATGCCCTGCGCGGCGAGGTCGAGACGGCGCGGCTGGCGGCGGCCGACCTGCAGGATGCGCTGCGCACGGTGGCGCGCGAACGGCGCGAGATCGGCGAGACCCTGGGCCGCCTCGCGGCCGCGCTGGACGCCGCGGCCACCGACCGCGACGCGGCGCGGGTCGACGCGACCGAGGCGGAGGACGCGCTCGAGACCGCCGTCGCCGACGCGGCCTCGCTGCAGGCGCGCGAGGCCCGCCTCCTCGCCCATATCGAGGCGGTCGCCGCGCGCGGTCTCGGGTCGCTCGAGACGGTGCTGCGCGAGGCGGGCATCGATGTCGAGGGCGCGCTCGCCGGCCTGCGCGGCGGCGAGGGCGGGCCCTTCATGCCGGTCGAAGACCTCATGGCGGCGGGCGGCGGCGATCGCGTCGCGGCGGCCCTGGCCGGCCTCGAGCGCACCGCGCTGCTGCGCGAGGCCGCCGACCGCCTGCCCGTCGCCGAGCCCATTCCCGGCAACAGGATCACCAGCGGATTCGGCGTCCGACGCGACCCGTTCCTGCGCCGGCTGTCGCGCCACGAGGGGATCGACTTTCCGGCCCGCATCGGCACGCCGATCGTCGCGCCGGCCGACGGAACGGTCAGCTTTGTCGGGTCCCAGCGCGGCTATGGGAGGATGGTGAAGATCCGCCATGCGTTCGGCGTCGAGACCGTCTATGCTCATCTCAGCGCCGCGAAGGTGCGGGAGGGCCAGAGCGTCGTGCGCGGCCAGCCTGTCGCGGCGGTCGGCAACACCGGGCGCAGCACCGGGCCGCACCTGCATTACGAGGTCCGCGTCGACGGCAGGCCCGTCGATCCAATGAAGTTCATCGAGGCCGGCAGACATGTTCTCTAAGCCCAAGGTCAACGACCCCATCGAACCCGCGCGCGCCGAACCGCGGCCGGCGCCGGCCGCGCCCGGAGCCGGCCTCGCGACGCCGGCGGCCCCGCCGAAGCCCAAGCCGGCACCGTCCACCATCTCGTCCGACCTGACCGTGGTGGGCAATGTCCACACCACCGGCGACATGCAGGTGGACGGCAAGATCGAGGGCGACATCCGCGCGGCACTGCTGACGGTCGGCGAAAGCGCCGTGATCTCCGGCGAGATCCTCGCGGACGACGTGGTGATCCACGGGCACATCCGCGGCCGGGTGCGCGGCCTCAAGGTCCGCCTCACCGCCACGGCGCGGGTCGAGGGCGACATCATCCACAAGACCATCGCCATCGAATCCGGCGCCCATTTCGAGGGCTCGGTGCAGCGGCGGGACGATCCGCTGAACGATGGCAAGAGCGCGCCGACCCCCATCGCCGCCGCCGCGCGCCCTGCCCCGAAGGCCGCCGAGGGCTGAGCCCGGCGACGGGAACGGGGAACGCCGCCCGGGCCGGCGCGCCGGCCCGGGCCGGTCCCGGGTCCGCCCCGCCGTCGCGGCTCCCGCCTCGGCGCAGGGCCCGGCCTTCGGCAGGCCCGCGGCGCCCGGACGCGGCCGCGACACGCGCGCGGGTTCCGCTGGCGGGCCGCGCTCGCGGCGCCCCGCGCCGCTCGGGCCTCACGGCGCGCGTTCCATCCGCCGCCGCCGCCGCTCCCGCAGCACCGTGTAGACGCCGCTGCCCACGATCAGCGCGGCCCCGATCAGCGTGGGGGCGTCGGGCCGCTCGCCGAACACGATCACGGCGAGGACCAGCGCGAACACGAGGCGCACGTAACGGAACGGCGCGACCGCCCCGATCTCGCCGGTGCGCATGGCCGCGGTCAGCCCGGCATAGCCGGCCACCCCGAACGCCACGGCCCCCGCCAGGCAGGCGGCGGAGACCGCATCCACCGCAGCGATCCCGCCCCAGGGCAGCATCGCGGCGCCGGTCGGCACGATGGCGAGGAAGCCGAAGAAGCCGAGCTGGAGGTTCGAGATCCCCGGCGGCGCGGCGCGGGTGGCCAGATCGCGCCCGGCGAAGCCGATCATGCCGACCACGGCCAGCAGCGAGGCCCATTCGAAGCCGCTCCCGCCCGGCCGCAGCACCAGCATCACCCCCGACAGCCCCACGGCGATGGCCGACCAGCGCCGCCAGCCCACCGCCTCGCCGAACAGCAGCGCCGCCCCCAGCGTCACGACCAGCGGCGCGGCCTGCAGGATCGCGACGGTCGAGGCCATAGGCGCGAGCGCGAGCGCGAGGGTGTAGCCGGCGCGGCCCGAAACCTCGAAGCCGACCCGCGCGAGCATGGGGCGCGACAGCATGGCGGCCGGCCACAGGCGCTGGCCCGCGCGCAGCGCCAGCGCCGCGAAGGCCGCCGCGCCGGCCAGGCCGAACACGACGAGAATCTGGCCGACCGGCACGCCCGGCGCCGCGGCGGCCTTGATGAACACGTCCTCGACCGCGAATCCCGCCATGGCGAGCGTCATCAGCACGATGCCGCGCAGCGTCTCGGCGGCGGCGGGCTTGGGCGCGGACACGGCCTGCGCCGGCGGCTCGCGGGGCTCAGGCCTCGGCCTGCGCCTCGGCGCGGCTCTTGCCGCTGACCTCGAGCGCCAGCGCGGCCGCCATGAAGGCGTCGAGATCGCCGTCGAGCACCCCCTGCGAATCCGAGGTCTCGACCCCGGTGCGCAGGTCCTTGACCATCTGGTAGGGCTGCAGGACGTAGGAGCGGATCTGGTTGCCCCAGCCCGCATCGCCCTTGCTGTCATGGGCGTCCTGGATCGCCTGGGTGCGCTTCTTCATCTCGAGGTCGTAGAGGCGCGACTTCAGCGCCGCCATCGCCATGGCGCGGTTCTGGTGTTGGGACTTCTCGGAGGAGGTCACCACGATCCCGGTCGGGAAATGGGTGATGCGCACGGCCGAATCGGTCTTGTTGACATGCTGCCCGCCCGCGCCCGAGGAGCGGTAGGTGTCGATGCGGATGTCCTTGTCCTGGATGTCGATCTCGATGCTGTCGTCGATCACCGGATAGACCCAGACCGAGCTGAACGAGGTGTGCCGCCGCGCCTGGCTGTCGAAGGGCGAGATGCGCACCAGCCGGTGCACGCCGGATTCCGACTTGAGCCAGCCATGGGCGTTCTGCCCCTTGATCTGGTAGGTGGCGGACTTGATCCCCGCCTCCTCGCCCGCGCTCTCGGCGATCAGCTCGACCTTGTAGCCGCGGCGTTCGGCCCAGCGGACATACATGCGCGCCAGCATCTGCGCCCAGTCGCAGCTTTCGGTGCCGCCGGCCCCGGCGTTGATCTCGAGATAGGTGTCGGCCCCGTCGAGCTCGCCCGACAGCAGAGCCTCGATCTCGGCCTGCCCCGCCCGCTCGCGCAGCGCCTTCAGCGCGGCCTCGGCATCGGCGACCACCTCGGCGTCGTCCTCGGCCTCGCCCAGTTCGATCAGGTCGATCCCGTCACGCAGGCCCGTCTCGAGCGCGCGATAGCCGCCCACGGCCTCGGCCAGCGCCTGCCGCTCGCGCATCAGCTTCTGCGCGCGGGCGGGATCGTTCCACAGCGCCGGATCCTCGGCGCGGGCGTTCAGCTCCTCGAGCCGATGCGGCGCGGTCTCCCAGCCGAGGCGATGGCGCAGCAGTTCGAGCGACTTCTCGATGTCGGCGACGACGGCCTGGATCTCGGTGCGCACGGGGGCGGTCCTCCGGCGGGGGGCGCGCCCGGCGGCGCGGCGGACGCGGTAGATAACGGGGCGGCGGCCGGCCGGCAAGGCGGGCCGCCGGACGGCGGTCGCGGTCCCCGCGCAGGGCGGTCGCCGCCGTCGGAACGGGGGGCTGCGCGTCCGGCGCGCCGCGCGCGCGTCAGTACAGCCCGCCGGGCATGGCGAAGGACGGGGCCGGCGGACGCGGGGGCCGTGCCGCGGGCGCGCCGCCGGCCTCGGCGCGCGCCTCGGCCGGCGGGGCATCGCCCGTCTCGGCCCCGGTGTAGAGGGTCATCGGGAAATCCTCGCCGAAGCCCAGCTCGATCGAGCCGCCGCCGATCAGCACCCCGTCGCCCGGTCCCTGGCCGATGCGGAACACCTCGGCGATGGCCCCCGGCCCGTCCGAAGGGCGGCCCGTGGTCCGGTCGACCATCACCGTCATCACGCCTGGCGGCGGCGCGAAGGCCCCGGGATCGCCCTGCGCGAAGGCCTCGCGGAAGAACGCGGCGACCACGGGGGCGCAGAGCGTGCCGCCGAAGGCGTCGCGGCCCAGCGAGCGCGGCTCGTCGTGGCCGATGTAGCAGCCCGCGGCGATGCGGGGCGAGAAGCCCACGAACCACACGTCCTTGGCGTCGTTGGTGGTTCCGGTCTTGCCCGCCACCGGTCCGCCCACGCCCGCGAAGGACCGCGAGGCCGTGCCGCGGGTCGTGACCCCCTCGAGCATCGAGACGATCTGGTAGGCGGTCACCGCATCGACCACGCGGTCGCCGGCCGGCAGCATCACAGGCTCGGCGGTCGGGTCGGACCCGCAGCCGAGGCAGAGCTGCGCGCCGTGCCGCCAGACGGTGCGGCCGCGGCGATCCTGGACCCGGTCGACCACGGTGGGCGCGATGCGCCGGCCGCCATTGGCGAACATGGCGTAGGCCGCCACCATCCGCGACAGCGTCGTCTCGCCCGCCCCCAGCGAGAAGGACAGCAGCTCGGGCATGTCGTCGTAGATCCCGAACCGCTCGGCATAATCGGCCACGCGACCCATGCCGATCTCCTGCGCGAGCCGGATGGTCATGAGGTTGCGCGACAGTTCTAGCCCGAGGCGCATCGGGGCAGGGCCGTAGAACTTGCCGGAGGAATTCTGCGGCTTCCAGGTCTGGCCGCCCGCCTCGAGCACCACGGGCGCGTCGAGGATGGTCGTCGCCGGCGTGTAGCCCGCATCCAGCGCGGCGGCGTAGACCAGCGGCTTGAACGACGATCCCGGCTGGCGCAGCGCCTGCGTGGCGCGGTTGAAGGCCGAGGCGTCGTGCGAGAACCCGCCCTGCAGCGCGAGCACCCGGCCGGTCTCGACATCCATCGCCATGAAGGCGCCCTGCACCTCCGGGATCTGGCGCAGGCTCCAGCGGTCCGGCGCGTCGCCGGGCCGCACCAGCACCACGTCGCCCGGCGACAGCACGTCGGCCGGCCGCCGCGGGGCGGGGCCGAGCCGGTCGGGCCCGAGCCGGGGGCGCGCCCAGCCGCGGAAATCCTCGAAGGGCAGGATCTGCGCCGCCTCCGCCTCCACCCCGTCGACCCCGATGCGCGCGCCGCGCTCGCCGACCGCCAGGACCACGGCGGCGCGCCAGCCCGGCACGTCGCGCGGCAGCGGCAGGGCGGCGAGCCTCGGGCGCCAGTCCGCGGCATCGTCGGGGCGCAGCGGATCGAGGCGCGCCGACGGCCCCCGCCAGCCGCCGCGGGCACGGTCATAGTCCTCGAGCGCGGCGCGCAGGGCATCGGCCGCGGCCTGCTGCAGGCCGGGCTCGATGGTGGCGCGCACCGTGAGCCCGCCATCGGTCACCGCCTCGGGCCCGAGCAACGCGGCAATCTGGCGGCGCACCTCCTCGGTGAAGTGGCTCGGGCGCGACGGGGCGGCTATCGCCGGCGCCAGCGCGCCGTCGAGCAGGGTCGCCAGCGGCTCGGCGCGCGCGGCCGTCAGCGCCGCCTCGTCGATCATCCCCGCCTCGCGCATCTGGCGCAGCACATAGTCGCGGCGGGCGATCGACCGGTCGCGCTGGCGCACCGGGTGCAGGTCGCTCGGCGCCTTGGGCAGGGCGGCGAGATAGGCGGCCTCGGCCAGCGTCAGCGCCTCGAGCGGCTTGCCGAAATAGCGTTGCGCCGCCGCCGTCACTCCGTAGGCGTTCTGACCCAGGAAGATCTCGTTGAGGTAGAGTTCGAGGATCCGGTCCTTCGAGAGCGCCTGCTCGATGCGCACGGCGAGGATCGCCTCCTTGATCTTGCGCTCGAGCGAGCGGTCCGAGCTGAGGAGGAAGTTCTTCATCACCTGCTGTGTGATGGTCGAGGCACCTTGAAGCTGCCCGCCGCCGGAGGCCAGCGCGTCGAGGTTGGACAGCGCCGCGCGCACGATCCCGACGGGATCGAGGCCCCCGTGGCTGTAGAAGTTCTTGTCCTCGGCGGCGATGAAGGCGTTCTTCACGAGGTCCGGGATCTCGTCGATGGGCGTGAAGATGCGCCGTTCGCGCGCGAATTCCGCGATCAGGTCGCCCTCGCCTGAATAGACCCGGCTCAGCGTCGCCGGCTCGTAGGCCTCCAGGCTCGCATGGTCGGGCAGGTCGCGGTCATAGAACCAGACCACCAGCGCCAGCCCGCCCAGCGCCGCGACGCCCGCGGTCACCGCGAAGCTGAACACCGCGCCCAGAACCCTTGCCATCCGCCCGCTCTCCACGATCGCCGCGCCCGAACCCGCATGCGCGCGGCCGGCACCATACAGCGCGGCGGCGCGAATTGGCAGGGCGTCTCAGGGAACGGCCCAGGCATCGAGCGCATCGGCAACAGCCGCCGCAGCCTCCGCATGCCAGATCGGGTCCGCCAGCCGCGCCCGGTCGGCGGCGCTGGACAGGAACCCGAGTTCGATCAGGGCGGAAGGCACGTCCGGCGCCTTGAGGACGCGGAACCCGGCCCCGCGCAACGGCGCGGAGGCCAGCACCGCGACGCGCGACGCCAGCGCCTCGACCAGCGCGCCGCCCAGCGCCTGCGACCGTCGGCGCGTCGGCGCGCGCACCATCTCGGCCAGCGCCAGCGCCACATCGGCGTCGGCCGCGGACAGCCCGAGGCCCCCCAGCCGGTCGACGCGGTTCTCGCGGTCGGCCAGCGCCGCGGCTTCGGCGTCGGAGGCCTCCGCCGACAGCACATAGACGCTGGCCCCGGACGCCTCGCCCTTCAGCACGGTGTCGGCATGGATCGACAGGAAGGCGTCGGCCGACAACGCCTGCGCAAGCGCGGGGCGCGCGGCCAGCGGCACGAATTCGTCGGCCTCACGCGTCAGCGCCACGGTCCAGCCGCGCTCCTCGAGCATCGGGGCCAGCATCCGCGCGAAGGCCAGCGTGATGTCCTTCTCGCGCAGGCCCGCGCGCACCGCGCCGGGATCGATGCCGCCATGGCCGGGGTCGAGCACGATGCGCCGCGCGGGCGGCGGCGCACCCGCGGCCGGCGGGGGGCCGGCCCTCGGCGCGCCGGCCGGCCAGCCCGCGCCCGCCGCGAAGCGGTCGGCCGCCTCGGGGCCGAACGCCAGCACGAAGACCACGCCCCCCGGCGGCGATGCGGCGGCGCGTCCGCCGCGCCCTGCGCCATGCCCGCCGGGGCCGGCCGGATCCGCCGCGGGACCGGACGCGCCCCGCCCGACCGAAAGCAGGCGCGCCGGCGCCGCGAGGTCGAGGACGAGGCGCGCCACGCCGGGCGCGGCCAGCCCGGCGCGGACCCCCGCGACAAGGCCGGCGGGCTCCGGCGCCGCCGCGGCCCAGACCGCGCCGGGCAGGTCGACCACCATGCGCGGCGGCGCGTCCAGCGCGAACACGCGGGGCCCGGCCGGGTCGGGCGCGGCGTCGACGGTCAGGGTCAACCTCGTGACGGCCCTGTCGGCCGACAGCGCCGCCGCCGTGACCGCGCCGGACGGCGCTGCGGCCGACGGCCCGGCATCCGACGGCCCGGCATCCGACGGCCCGGCATCCGACGGCCCGGCATCCGAAGAGGCGGGCGGCGCGACGGCGGCGACGCACAGCGCGAGCGCGGCCGCCAGCGCGCCGCGGAGGCCCGACGAAAACGGGCGCGCAGGCCGTCTCGCACGCATCTGGCTGCCCCCTCGCCTGCCGCGCCCGGCGGACACCGTATCCAGAATGCGGTTGTCAAGCCGACTCGGTTGCGTCTACGGTCCTCCTGTCCGATTGCGCAACCCTCCCGTGTGCGGGAGTGCGCGCCGCGACCGAGACGCGCAGACCCGGGGATCGGGCGCGCCCGGCGCAGGCCTCACCGCCTACTTGCGCTGGCGCGGTCCCCGCGCGGCGACCGCCGCGAACGCCCTTTTCGCCGGGCGCGGGCCCGGCAAACCATGAGACGCGAGAGTGCGATGACGCCGAGCCCCGACCGATGCCAGACCGAGCCGCGGCCCCGCCGCGCCGGCGGCGCGACGGTCGCGGCGGCCTGCGCGCTCGTCCCCCCAACCCGTCGATCGCGCGCGCCCGCGCCGCGCCGCGATCCTTTCATTCATCGGACCGATGTCGAAAAAAATGCTCATCGACGCCACCCACCCGGAGGAGACCCGGGTGGTGGTGCTGGACGGGACCAAGGTCGAAGAATTCGACTTTGAGTCCATCAACAAGCGGCAGCTCGCGGGTAACATCTACCTGGCGAAGGTGACGCGCGTAGAACCGTCCCTGCAGGCGGCCTTCGTCGAATACGGCGGCAACCGCCACGGCTTCCTCGCATTCTCCGAGATCCACCCGGACTACTACCAGATTCCCGTGGCGGATCGCGAGGCGCTGCTCGCGGCCGAGGCCGCTGCCGACGCCGCCGAGGAGCGCGACGAGGAGGAGGGCCGCGCGCGCGGACGCCGTGCGCCGCGGACCCGCGACCGCCGCCGCGACGGCCCGAGGCCCGCCGAGACGGGCGAGGCGCGGGATGTGGCGCCGGCGCCCGGCGCGACCCCGCAGGCGGAGGCCGCGGCCGACGAACCCGCGACGGCCGCATCGGCGACCGCGCATGACGATGCGGCCGCCGGGCCCGAGGCGCTCGCGGCCGCCCCCGCCCCTCGGGCGGATGACGAGGCCGCGGCCGGGGCTGGCGCCGCGCCGGCGGATGCGGCCGCGACGCGGGACGACACCCCGCCCGCGGACGACACCCCGGCCGCGGATGGCGCCGCGCCGCAGGGCGAGGCGGCCGCTGTGGATGCGGAGCCGGAGGACGGGCCCGGCCGCCGGCCCCCCGCCATGGCGGAGAGCGCGGGGACGGACGACACACAGAGCGTGAGCGAGGCGTTCACGCCCGAGGCCGGCCCCGGCGGCGAGGACGCGCCGCGCGCGGCGCAGCCCGCCGAGACGGCCGCCGGCTCCGGGGACGGCCCCGAGACAGCGCCCGCCGCCCCGGGCGGCGGGGTCGCGGCGGACCCGGCGGCCGATGCGCGGGGCGACGACGCGCCCGCCGAGGCGGGCGCCGCCGCGGAGACAGAGGCGGAGGCGGAGGCGGGTTCCGCCGATGCCGCAGCCGGCGAGGACGGCGCCGAGGGCGACAAGCCCCGCCGCAGCCGCCGCGGCCGCCGCCGGCGCGCCCCGCGCGACGGCGAGGCGGATGCGGCCGCCGACGAGGCCGCGCCCGCGGCCGAGGCGGCCGAGCCCGCGCCGGCCCGCCGCGCGCCCCGGGCCGCCCGCCCGACAGCCGCCGCCGCCGCCCGCGCGCGCGGCGACGAACCGGCGGAGGACGCCGAGGCCGAGGACAGCGTCGAGTCGGTCGGCGCCGATTCCGTCGAGGACGAGGTGCGTCCCCGCCGCGCGCCCCTGCGCCGCTACAAGATCCAGGAGGTGATCAAGGTCCGGCAGATCATGCTGGTCCAGGTCGTCAAGGAGGAGCGCGGCAACAAGGGCGCGGCGCTGACCACCTATCTCAGCCTCGCCGGGCGCTACTGCGTGCTGATGCCCAACACCGCCCGCGGCGGCGGCATCTCGCGCAAGATCACCAGCGCCGACGACCGCAAGAAGCTCAAGGAGATCGCCTCGGAGTTCGAGATCCCCAAGGGCATGGGCCTCATCATCCGCACCGCCGGCGCCCAGCGCACCCGCGCCGAGATCCGCCGCGACTACGAGTTCCTGCTGCGCCAGTGGGAGCAGGTGCGCGAGCTGACGCTGAAATCCATCGCGCCGACGCTGATCTACGAGGAAGGCTCGCTGATCAAGCGCTCGATCCGCGACCTCTACACCCGCGACATCGAGGAGATCCTCGTCGAGGGCGACGACGGCTACCGCGAGGCCAAGGACTACATGCGCATGCTGCTGCCCAGCCATGCGAAGGCGGTCCAGCCCTACAAGGAACCGACGCCGCTGTTCATCAAGCATCAGGTCGAGAGCTATCTCGCCGCGATGTTCAACCCCACGGTGCAGCTGAAATCCGGCGGCTACATCGTCATCGGCATCACCGAGGCGCTGGTCGCGATCGACGTGAACTCGGGCCGCTCGACCCGCGAGGGCTCGATCGAGGAGACGGCGCTCAAGACCAACCTCGAGGCCGCCGACGAGGTGGCGCGGCAGCTGCGCCTGCGCGACCTCGCCGGGCTGATCGTCATCGACTTCATCGACATGGACGAGCGGCGCAACAACGCCGCGGTCGAGAAGCGGA
>DAIPIU010000077.1:0-11964 GCA_036770645.1 Rubrimonas sp.
CCGCAGATCATGGCGGGGCTGAACCAGACCATCATGCTGTCGCTGTCGATGGTGGTGGTGGCCGCGCTGGTCGGGGCGGACGGGCTGGGCGTGCCGGTGGTGCGGGCGCTGAACCGCGTGGACACGGCGCTGGGCTTCGAGTCGGGCTTCGTGATCGTCGTGGTGGCGATCATGCTGGACCGCATGCTGCATGTCGGACGGCGCAGCGAATGACCGCCGCCGTCGCCTTCGACAGGGTCTCGATCGTGTTCGGCGACGCGCCCGAGAAGGCCCTGCCGCTGATGGACGCCGGGAAAAGCCGCGCCGAGGTGCAGGCGGCCACGGGCCAGGTGCTCGGCGTGCACGACTGCTCGCTGGAGGTGGGGGTCGGGCAAATCCTCGTGCTGATGGGCCTGTCGGGTTCGGGCAAGTCGACCCTGCTGCGCGCGGTCAACGGCCTGAACCCGGTGGTGCGCGGCGCGGTGCGCGTGCATGACGGGGCCGGCATGGTGGACGTGACGCACGCCGACGCGCGCACCCTGCGGCGCATGCGGCTGACCAGGATCGCCATGGTGTTCCAGCAGTTCGGCCTGCTGCCCTGGCGGACCGTGCGCGAGAACGTCGGCCTCGGCCTCGAGCTCGGCGGCACCCCGAAACCCGAGCGCGCGGCGCGGGTCGAGGCGCAGCTGGATCTCGTGGGGCTGCGGGACTGGGCCGACCGCAAGGTCGGCGCGCTGTCGGGCGGGATGCAGCAGCGCGTGGGCCTCGCCCGCGCCTTCGTCACCGAGGCGCCGATCCTGCTGATGGACGAGCCGTTCTCGGCGCTCGACCCGCTGATCCGCGCGCGGCTGCAGGACGAGCTGCTGGCGCTGCAGCGCACCCTCAGGCGCACCATCGTCTTCGTCAGCCATGACCTCGACGAGGCCTTCAAGCTTGGCGACCGCATCGCGATCATGGAGGGCGGGCGGATCATCCAGCACGGCACGCCGCAGGAGATTTTCTCCAACCCCGCCAACGACTACGTCGCCGATTTCGTGGCGCACATGAACCCGCTCGGCGTCCTGCGGGCGCGCGACGTGATGGCCCCGGCCGATGGCACGACGCCCGGGACCGTGGTCGGGCCGGACACGGCGATCGCCGAGGTGATGCAGGCGCTGATCGCGGCCGACCGGCCGGTCGGCGTCATGGAGGGCGGCGTGCTGGCCGGCATCGTCACGCGCAACGCGGTGCTGGCGAAGCTGCTCGATCCGCGATCCTGAGGCGCGTCGCCGCTGCGGGCCCGGGCTCGCGCCCGACCAGCCGGCGCGGGACGCCCGGGGCCGTCCGGGCGCGGCATGACCCGCGCGGCGGCCGCGTCGCCGGTGCGCTATCCCTGCGGCGCCGGCCGAAGGCGCGCCCGCCCGGCGGTCCGCCGCGGGGTCGCGCGGCCCCTGCGGTCAGGCGCGGCCGGGGCGGACCGCCTCGGGCGCCGCCGCCGCGTCCCGCTCGTGCAGCTGGCGCATGTCGCCGACGAGGCGGCGCAGCCAGCGATGGGTGGGCGAATGGTGCATCCGCTCGTGCCAGAGCTGGTAGAAGCGGATGCGCGGATACTCGACGGGCGACTCGACGATGGCGAGATCGAGCGCGCGGGCGAAATGCTCGGCGAAATGGCGCGTGGCGGTGAACACCAGATCGGTGCCCGGCAGCAGATAGGGCGCCATCGAGAAATAGCCGACCACGATGCGCCGGTCGCGCTGCAGCCTCAGCCCGCCGAGATGCGTCTCGACCACGCCGCGATGCGCGATGGCATAGTCCGAGGGCGCGATGTGCGCCGCCGCCAGATAGGCCTCGGGCGTCGGCGGTTCGCGCGTGAAGGGGTGGCCGCGGTCCACGAGGCAGACGAAGCGGTCCTCGAACAGGGTCGAGATGCGCAGGTAGGGGGGCGGGGTCGGCCAGTTGCTGATCACGATGTCCGCCGTCCCCGAGGCCAGCGCCCCCTCGAAATCGTATTCCGGCCCCAGCGCCCGGATCACCAGCCGCGCCATCGGCGCGCGGGCGCGGAACTCGCGCATCACCCCGTTCAGCAGCAGCGGCAGGATGTGGTCGGGCATTGCGATGGTGAAGGTCTGGCGGCAGGCGGAGGGGTCGAAATCCTCCGGCGCCACCAGCAGCCCGTCGATTTCGGCCAGCGCCTGCGCCGCGCCCTCGCGCAGCGCCCTGCCCCGCTCGGTCGCGGCCATGCCGCCCTGCGCGCGCACCAGCAGCGGGTCGCCGAAGATCCCGCGCAGCTGGCGCAGGACGAGGCTCGCGGCGGGCTGCGACACGCCCAGCCGGCGGGCGGCGCGCGTGACCCCGCCCTCGTCCACCAGCACGACGAGGGCGCGCAGCAGTTCCGCGGTCAGCGGGTTATGGGGCAGCCGCATGGAGCCTCTCCTGCGCCGGACGCGCTCATATCGCGACGCTGATGATAATGGACCGCCGCCCCCCGAGGCGAGCGCCTTGCGCCGCGGCGGCCGGCCGGCCCGGCGCGCAGCCGCCAATGCAGGGGTGATTCGGGCGGCCGCCTTGCCGAAGGCGACCCGGGAGGCTTTCTCAACTGCCTTATCTGACGGCATTTTATGCGCAGGTTTCAGGCATCTGCGAACCGCCTGCGGCCGACGGGTCCGCGGCGGAAAACGCGCCGTCCGGGCGACGCCCATGGTTCTGGGTTAACCATCAGGCGCTTGGCCCGCCCGACGCCCGGCAGGCATAGGTCATATCGGATCGCTTATGACCAAGATCAGCGATCGCGAATATCCATGGCGTCGCGCGCGGCGTAGGACAGTCGGCAGGACCAACATGTTTCCGCCGGAGATCCCAGCCCATGCGCCAAGCCCTACGCCCGCTCGCCGCCGCCCTCGCGCTCGCGGCGCTCGCCCAGCCCGCCGCGGCGCAGGGCCTGCGCTGGCTGACCCAGACCCAGCCGCAGAACGCGCAGTTCCCGGTCGAGTCGGCGGCCATCGCGGCGGCGACGGCGGCAGGCTTCGCGGTCGAGCGCAACGAGTTCCAGGCGCTGGGCCTCAACCTCGCCGACGCGCTGCGCATGGTGGGCTCGGGCGCGTTCCAGCTCGTGACCACTCAGGTGGGCAGCGTGGCGCGCGACGACGCCTTCCTCGAGGGGATCGACCTGATCGGCGTCGCCACCGACATGGCCGAGCTCAAGGTCGCCGTCGACGCCTACCGCGACGTGTTCAATGCCCGCCTCGGCGAGCGCTTCGGCGTCAAGGCGCTGGCGATCTGGCCGTTCGGGCCGCAGGTGTTCTTCTGCAACCAGCCGGTCGAGTCGCTCGCCAGCCTGAACGGGCTGAAGGTCCGGTCCTTCACGGCCTCGATGTCGACCCTGCTGACCGAGCTCGGCGCGACGCCGGTCACGCTCAGCTTCCCCGAGGTCTATCCCGCGCTGCAGCGCGGCGTGGCGTCCTGCGGCGTGACCTCGCCGACCTCGGCCAACACCGGGAAGTGGCCCGAGGTCACCACCCATCTGCTGCCGCTGTCGGTGTCCGGTTCGGTGCAGGCGCACATCGTGAACCTCGCCTGGTACGAGGGGCTGGCCCCGGACGCGCGGGCGGCGCTCGACGGCGCGCTGGCGGACATGGAGGCCGGGCTCTGGGATCTGGCGACCACCACCAACGACACCGCGAAGGCCTGCAGCACGGGCGGCGACTGCCCCGTCGGCGGCATCTACACGGCCTATCCGATGACGCTGGTGCCGGTGACCGAGGCCGACAAGGCGCGCGTCGCCGAGATCGCGCTGGCGAAGGTGCTGCCCGACTGGGCCGCCCGGTGCGAGGCCTCCTATCCCGACTGCGCCGCGACGTGGAACCGCACCATCGGCGCCGCGCGCGGCCTGGCGATCGAATGACCCGGACGCCGGCGGGCGCGCGCGGCGCCCCCCTCGTCCTGCGGGCGGTCGAGGGCCTCGCCACCGTCCTCGCCCTCGTCTCGGGCATCGCGGTGGCGGCGCTCGCGCTGCTGATCGTCTACGACATCGTGGCCCGCGGCCTGTTCCGCCATTCGGTGCAGGGCGCGGACGAGCTCGGCGGCTACACGCTGGCGCTGGTGGGCTCGCTGGGCCTGTCGCACACGCTGCTGCGGCGCGGCCATCCGCGCATCGACGTGGCCTTCGGCCTGTTCCCGGCCAGGATGCGCGCGGCGCTGCATGTGCTGGCGCTGGCCGCCATGGCGGGTTTCGCGCTGTTCATGACCGTGCATGCGCTGGGGGAGCTCGGGCAGGCGCTGCGCTTCAATGCGGTCACCAATACGCCGCTGCAGACCCCCCTCTGGGTGCCGCAGGGGCTCTGGGCCTTCGGCACCGCGTTCTTCGCGCTCACGGCCGCGGTCATGGCGGCGCATGCCGCCCTGCTGCTGTCCTCGGACCCGGCGCGGGCCACCGCGCTCTACGGCCCGGCGACGGTCGAGGAGGAGGTGGCCGAATACACCCACGACGCCCCCGCGGGCGCGGCACGGGAGGGCTGAGGGGATGATCGGCATCGAAGGGGCCGCGCTCGGCTTCGGCCTGCTGCTGCTGCTGCTGTTCTTCGGCCTCCACATCGCCACGGCCCTGTTCGCGGTCGCGGCGCTGGGGTCGTGGTGGTTTTTCGGCGACACCATGTTCCGCCCCTTCGGCGTGATGATGTGGGGCACGCTGAACAACTTCCTGCTGGTGGCCATCCCGCTGTTCGTCTTCATGGGCGAGGTGCTGGTGCGCGGCGGCGTGACGGAGCGGATGTATCTCGCGCTGTCGATGTGGCTCAGCCGCCTGCCCGGCGGGCTGCTGCACACCAACATCGCCGCCTCGACCGTGTTCGCCTCGATCTCGGGCTCCTCCGTCGCCACGGCGGCCACCATCGGCACGGTCGCCTTCCCGACCTTCCGCCAGCGCGGCTACAGCGAAACTTGGGTGGCGGGAACGGTGGCGAGCGGCGCGACGCTGGGCATCCTGATCCCGCCCAGCATCAACCTCATCATCTACGGGGCCATCACCAACACCTCGATCGGGGCGCTGTTCACCGCGGGCGTGCTGCCGGGGCTGCTTCTGGCCGCGCTGTTCATGGGGGCCATCGTGCTGTGGTCCTCGCTGGACGCCGGCATCGCGGGCCGCCCCGAGCCGATGGCCCCCTGGGCCGAGCGGCGCGCGCGGCTGAAGGATCTGCTGCCGCCGCTGGCGATCTTCTTCGTGGTGATGGGCAGCATCTACGCCGGCTGGGCCACGCCGACGGAGGCCGCGGCGGTGGGCGTGGTGGCGGCGCTGGTCCTCGTGGGCTCGGCGGGGCGACTGAGTCTGACGATGCTGCGCGAGGCGCTGCTGTCCACCGTCTCGACCACGGCGATGACGCTGCTGATCCTCGTGGCGGCCTTCTATCTGAACTTCGTGATCGGCGTGCTGGGGGTTCCGGCGCAGGTGTCGGGCTTCGTCTCGGGCTTCGACGTGCCGCCGCTGGCGATGGTGCTGCTGCTGGTGCTGCTCTACATGCTGCTCGGCTGTTTCCTCGACGCGCTGGCGATGATGATCGCCACCATCCCCATCGTCTGGCCGATCGTGCAGCTGCTGGGCTACGACAGCGTGTGGTTCGGCATCTTCCTCGTGCTGATGTGCGAGATGGCGCTGATCACGCCGCCGGTCGGCATGAACCTCTACGTCGTCCAGAGCGTCCGGGGCCGCGGCTCCATCGGCACGGTCATCGCGGGGGTGCTGCCCTTCCTCGGCTGCATCCTGCTGATGGTCGCGCTGATCGCGGTGTTTCCCGGCATCGTCGGCTGGCTGCCGGGCCTGTCCGGGCGGTAGGGCGGCGGGGTCAGCCGTGGCGGTTGCCGCAGACGGGGCACTCGGCTTCGGGCAGGCAGCTCCACCAGATGCCCCTGCAGCGGCTGCACCAATGGCCCCTGGGGCTTCGCCCGACGTCGCCGACGCTGAGGGACAGCGGCGTCGGGCCGAGATCGCGGAAGGGACCGCGGCGCTTGCCCACGCCGGATCGCGCGAAGGGGAATGGCTCGACCCCGGGTTTCTCTGCGGTCATGGCCGGACCCTCATGGCACCCCTTGCAGTCCGTAACGCTTGATCTTGTTCGCGAGACCGACGCGCGACAAGCCCAGATCCTCGGCCGCGCGGCTCTGGTTCCAGCGATGCCGTTCGAGCGCGCGTCCCACGGCGTGACGCTCCAGCCGCTCCACCATGTCCTTCAGCGAACCGTCGAGCAGATCGAAGCCCGCCGGATCGGGCACGCGCGGCTGCGCCCGCGCGATGTCCGGCGCAAGGTGGCGGCGCGTGATGTAGCCGCCGTTCTCGGCGACCGCGACCATACGGCGGATCTCGGTCTCCAGTTCGCGGACGTTGCCGGGATAGGCATAGGCCTCGAGCGCCGCGAGCGCGTCCTTGGCGATGCCCACGACGCGGCGGCCGACGACGCCCGCGTGCTTCTCGATGAAGAACTGCGCCAGCACGGGAATGTCCTCGGGGCGCTCGCGCAGCGCCGGGATGCGCAGCTGGAAGCCCTTGAGCCGATAGTAGAGGTCGCGGCGGAACTCGCCGGCCTCCACCATCTTCTCGAGCGAGCGGTTCGAGGCGGCGATGATCCGCACGTCGGCCCGCGCCACCCTGTCCGATCCCAGCGGCTTGACCTCGCCCTCCTGCAGGAAGCGCAGCAGGCTGACCTGGAAGCTCGGCGAGATCTCGGAGATCTCGTCGAGGAACACCGTGCCGCCATCGGCCCCCCGGAACAGGCCCAGCCGGTCCGAGATCGCGCCCGTGAAGGCGCCGCGGACATGGCCGAACAGCTCGGAATGCAGCATGGCGTCGCTGACGCCGCCGCAGTTCTGCACATGCATCGGCGACTTGAACCGGCGAGAGTTGAACTGGATCGCGCGCGCCAGCAGCTCCTTGCCCGTGCCGGTCTCGCCGTGGATCAGCACCGGCAGGTCGGTCGCCGCCGCCTGGCGCGCCTCGGCGACGAGATCGGCCATCTTCTGGCTGACATAGACCAGCCTCTCGAACTGCGAGAATCCCCCCTCGACCGACATCTCCGCCGTCGCGCCGAACAGCTCGTCGTCCATCGAGATCTTCATTTCGCGCGACAGCAGGCGGTGGCGGCGCGACAGCTCGCCGAGCTCCAGCGCGCGCTTGGCCACCAGCGCCAGCAGCGCGGCCGGCGCGGGCTTGATCAGGTAGAGATAGGCGCCGACGTCGCGCGCCAGCCGCGCCAGCGCCGCGGCCCTGTCGGCGCCGCCCAGCAGGATGCGCGCGACCTGGGGGTGCGAGACGCGCGCGGTGTCCATCATCCGCCGGCAGGCGGCGATGTCCTCCTGCCCGTCGAGGTCGCAGATCAGCAGGTGCGACTGCACCTCGTTCAGGCGCAGCACCGCCTCGTGCGGCGAGGCGCAGATCGCGAGGCGGTAGCCCTCGGCGGCCGAGATCGCCTCGGAGGCGCGGGCGACCATCTCCGCGTCGAGCGACACGAGCAGGGCCGTGTGTTCGGTGGGGGCGTGGCGCACCGGCGCTTTCCCGTCCCTCGCGGCAGCGGCCCCGAGGACCGGATCGGCGCGGCGGTTCATGGCGGCCGCTTCCGCCTATCCCGCCGCCGTCGGCGGGACCGACGCGCCGGCGAGGTCGGCGAGGCGCGAAAGCCAGGCCGCCATCCCCTCGCCGGTGCGCGCGGAGACGCACAGCGCCTCGGCCCCCGGGTTCACGGCCACGATGTTGGCGCGGCAGGCGGCCTCGTCAAAGTCCACATGCGGGGCGAGGTCGATCTTGTTGATCAGCACCAGCCCCGCGGCGCGGAACATGTGCGGGTATTTCAGCGGCTTGTCCTCGCCCTCGGTCACCGAGAACACCACGACCTTCATCAGCTCGCCAAGGTCGAACATCGCGGGGCAGACCAGGTTGCCGACGTTCTCGATGAACAGCAGCGATCCCGGTTGCGGATCGAGGGCCTTCGCCGCCTCCCCGACCATGTCGGCCTCGAGGTGGCAGCCGGCGCCGGTGTTGATCTGGATCGCGCGCGCGCCGGCGGCGCGGATGCGGGCGGCGTCGTTGTCGGTCATCTGGTCGCCCTCGATCACCGCGACCGCGCGCGCGCCGGCGAGGTCGCGGATGGTGCGCTCCAGAAGCGCCGTCTTGCCCGATCCGGGCGAGCTGACGACGTTCAGCGCCGTGACGCCGCGCCCCTCGAACCAGCCGCGGTTGCGCGCGGCGACGCGGTCGTTGGCGGCCAGCACGGCCATCTCCAGCGGGATCGCGGCGCCGTCCGCGGCGTGGATGTGGGGCCGTCCGTGATCGTGCGGATGGCCGTGGTCGTGGTCGTGGTCGTGCGCGTGCTCGTGCGCATGGGCGTGGTCGTGCGCGTGCCCGCGCGCGGGGCGCAGCACGCGCCGCACGCCGTCGCCGTCGACCATCGTGGTCTCGCTCGCCGGATCGGCGCAGCCGCAGGTTCCGCACATCAGCCCGTCTCCTCGAGTTCGTAGTCGCGCACCAGCAGCGTGTCGCCCTCGGCTTCGACCAGCGCGAGTTCGGCCCCGGCGAGCGGCGTCCCCGCCGCGGCGAGGCCGAAGCAGAAGGCCAGCGCGCGCCGCTCGACGCAGGCGAGCGGGCCGATCGCCAGCCGGACCAGCCGCACCCGCCGCCCCGCCGCGTGCTCGGCGACGATGGCGACGATGTTGCGCGACAGTCCCAGCTCGTGCATCGGCCCGCCCAGCCCCCCCTCAGCCCGGTCTCGCCAGCCCTGCCTCGTCAGCCCAGCATCAGCAGGGCGCCGCCGAGCGCCACCGCGCCGCCGCCGGCCTGCGCCACGCGGCCGAGCTCGGCGCGCCGCGCCGCGAGCGCCACGGCGACGCCGGCCGCGTGCAGCGCCGCGGTGGCGATCATGAATCCCGCGGCATAGCCGACGGCGTTCAGCCCCTCCGGCAGCTCGGCCCCATGGGCGGCGCCGTGCGCGGCCCCGAACAGGGCGGCCAGCGCGAAGGCCGCCGGCGCGGGCATCCGCGCGGCGGCCAGCGCCAGCGCCCCGAACAGCACCACGGAGCCCGTGATCATCGCCTCCATCGCCGGCGGCTCGAAACCCGCGAAGCCCGCGAGGCCCCCGCCCAGCATGCCCGCCAGAAAGCCCGCGGGCGCGATCCAGAACCGGCCCGGCGCCGACAGCGCCGCCCAGAGCCCGACCGCCACCATGGCGAGCAGGTGGTCGAGGCCGAACACGGGATGCGACAGGCCGGCGGCGAAGCCGCTGGTCCCGTGGCCGGTATGGGCGAGGGCGGGCTCCGCGGCCAGCAGCGCGGCGAGGATCAGGGTCGGCGTCAGGGTCGGTCGCATGGCGGGGTCCTTTCGTTCCGCGGTTTCAGGATGTCAGCAGATGCGCGGCAGCTGTTCGCCGACCAGCATGTCGACGACGCGGCCGCCGCCGAGGGCGGTCTTCATCACCACCACGCCGGGATGCGCCGCGACGGCCGCGCCGATGGCGACGGCGTCGCGGCCCGCGTCCGTCGCGCGCATGGCGGCCAGCGCGGCGTCGGCCTGCCCGGGCGGGACGAACAGGACGAGCGTGCCCTCGTTGGCGAGATAGAGCGGGTCGAGCCCGAGGATCTCGCAGACCCCCCGCACCTCGGCGCGCAGCGGCACGGCGGCCTCGTCGAGCGCGACGCCCACGCCCGCGGCCTGCGCGATCTCGTTCAGCGCCGAGGCGAGCCCCCCGCGCGTGCAGTCCCGCGCGCAGCGCAGGCCCGGCGCGGCGGCCAGCGCCGCCTCCATCAGCGCGGCCAGCGGGCGGACGTCCGAGCGGATGTCGGCCGACAGCGCCATGTCGCCCCTTGCCGCGAGGATCGCCGCGCCGTGGTCGCCCAGCACGCCGTTGACGATGGCCACGTCGCCGGGGCGCACCAGTCCCGCGGCGAGGTCGCGCCCCGGCGGGATCGCGCCGACGCCCGCCGTCGTGACGAACAGCCGGTCCGCCGCGCCGCGCCCCACGACCTTGGTGTCGCCGGTGACGATGCGCACCCCCGCCGCGTCGGCGGCGGCGCGCATGCTGGCGGCGACGCGGCGCAGCAGCGCGACCTCGAGGCCCTCCTCGATGATGAAGGCCGCGGACAGCCACAGCGGCCGCGCCCCCCCCACGGCGAGGTCGTTGACCGTGCCGCAGACCGCGAGCGCGCCGATGTCGCCGCCGGGGAATTCCAGCGGCGAGACCACGAAGCTGTCCGTGGTGAAGGCCAGCCGCGCGCCGGGCTCGGCCAGCGCGGCGTCCGACAGCCGCGCCTGATCCTCCATTCCGTCCGGCTCGAAGGCCGCGACGAACACGTCCTCGATCAGGTCGCGCATCGCGCGGCCGCCGCCGCCATGCGCCAGCGTCACCCGCCCGGCGCGCGGCGCCGGGGCGGCCATGCGCGCGGCCGCGTTCACGACGCCGCCTCCAGATGCCCTGCGCGGAACTGGTGATAGGCGGCGCAGGCCCCCTCGCTCGAGACCATCAGCGCGCCGAGCGGCGTGGCGGGGGTGCACTCGACGCCGAATTTCGGGCATTGCGGCGGCTTCAGCCTGCCCTTCAGCACATCCCCGCAGGCCAGCCCGTCGGGCGCGGCGACAGGGCGCGGCCCCGCGCCATAGCCGATGCGGAACTTGCGTTCGGCATCCCAGGCCGCGTAGCGGTCGCGGATACGGACGCCGGAGCGGTCGATCTCGCCCAGGCCGCGCCACTCGAAGCTCTCGCGCGGCTCGTAGACGTCGGCGACCGCCGCGAGGCTGACGGGATTGCCGTGCTCGGGCACGACGCGGGCGTACTGGTTCTCGACCTCCGCCCGGCCCTCGGCGATCTGGCGCAGCACCATCAGCACCGATTGCAGCAGGTCCAGCGGCTCGAAGCCGGCCACCACGATGGGCTTGCCGTATTCCTGCGCGATGAAGTCGTAGGGGTGGATCCCGATCACCATCGAGACATGCCCCGGCCCGACGAAGCCGTCGAGCGCCATGTGCGGGTCGTCGAGCAGCGCGCGGATCGGCGGCGGCACGGTGATGTGGTTGCAGAACACGCTGAAGTTGGGGATCGCCTCGGCCGCCGCCTGCCGGATGGTCAGCGCGGTCGAGGGCGTGGTGGTCTCGAAGCCCAGCCCGAAGAACACCACCTCGCGGTCGGGATGGCGGCGCGCCAGCGCCAGCGCGTCGAGCGGCGAATAGACCATGCGCACGTCGGCGCCGTCCGCCTTGGCCTGCAGCAGCGACTTGCGCGTTCCCGGCACGCGCATGGCGTCGCCGAAGGTCGCGAAGATCACTTCCGGCCGCTCGGCCAGGTCGACGCATTCGTCCACCCGGCTCATCGGCAGCACGCAGACCGGGCAGCCGGGGCCATGGATGAACTCGAGGCCCTTCGGCGTCAGCCGGTCGAGCCCGTAGCGGAAGATCGCATGGGTGTGGCCGCCGCAGACCTCCATGATGCGCAGGGGCGCGGCCTCGGTTGCGCCGATGTCGCGGCAGGTCCGGTCGATCGCGGCCAGCACGCCGCGGGCGGCGACGGGGTCGCGGAACTCGTCGGCGTATCTCATCGTCCTACCCCGCCGCCGACAGGCGCATGGCCTCGATCTCGGCCTGCGCCTCGCCCAGCATGGTCAGGATCTCGAGCGTCCTCGCGGCCTCGGCCTCGTCGATCAGGCTCATGGCGAAGCCGACATGGATCAGCGCCCACGCGCCCAGCAGCGCGTCCAGCGGCTTCTCGCCAGCCACGCAGGCGACATTGACCTCTCGGCGGACGCCGGAGACCTCGACCATCGCGAGCCGTCGCGACGCATCGGTGATCGCCACGATCCGGCCGGGTATGCCCAGGCACATCTCTACCTCCCTTGCAGCGTCGCCAGCGCCACGGCCGCCTGGCCGAGCGCGAGGCCCCCGTCATTGGCGGGAACCTGCCGGTGGGTCAGGACCGAGAACCCCTTCGCGGCCAGCCCGTCATGGACCAGCCGCAGCAGCGTCGCGTTCTGGAAGCAGCCGCCCGA
>DAIPIU010000017.1:0-48113 GCA_036770645.1 Rubrimonas sp.
CGTCCTCTCCGCCACCTGCCCTCGCGAAAGCGTTCTCCCGATCCGGCTTGTGGCGGATTTTCCGTTTCTTGGAAGGGCCTTGCCGCAGAGCCATCGCCGGGGGCGCGCGACGGGCGGTTCGGGTCAGCCGGTGATCGCCACCTCGGGCCAGCGCGCGGCGATGCGGGCGGCGAAGGACGCCCGCGCGGGCTGGTCGGGGCAGGCGTCGTTGCGCAGCATGCGCAGGGCGAACAGGTCCTCCAGCCCGAAGGGCGCGGCGATCTCGATTCCGCCGCATGGACCGGGCCTGACGGCCACCGCCTGCGCCCGGTAGAGATAGCGGCGCAGGCTGTCGGTCGCGCAGCCGAGCGGCGGATACGGCGCGCCGAAGCGCGCCGGATACCACAGGTGCACCCGCGCCTGGTTGCGCAGTTCGACCGCCCAGGGCAGGGCGGCGGCGCGCGGGGCCAGCGCGCGGATGGCGCGGTCCTCGGCCGCCCAGGACAGGTCGGCGCCGTCGAAGTAGATCAGGTCGAGATCCCGGATCCCGTGCCCGGGCGGCCGCCCGGTCAGGCGGTTCCACACGGCGCCGTAGATCGCCCCGGCGCACAGCCACGCATCAGGCAGGCCGCTGTCGGCCAGCAGTTCCAGCGCCGCCGACGCCGGGGGCGCCTCCCGCAGGATCGCCGCCAGCCGGGCGGCGAGCACAGGCTCGGAGGCCGGCTCGGGCACCGGGCCGGGCGGGGCGCCGGACAGCGCCCCGGTGGGCGCCGCGGGGCCGGTCCGGGCGGGCGCGGGGCCGCTCAATCGGGGGCCTCGATCCGCCAGTCGCCGCTGTCGGCCCCGGCCGACAGCGCGTCGGCGACCCCGCCCCACAGCCGGCCCAGCAGGCTCTGGCGCGCCGCCTCCGGCTCGACCGCGGCGCGGGCGGCGGGGGCCTCGCGCGCCGATGCGACCACGGCGGCGGGCGGCGGCGGGTCTCGCAGCGCGGGCAGAGGCTTCGGCGCGATGCCCTCGAGCAGGCGCAGCATGGTCTCGCGCCAGATCTCGGCCGGAAGCCCCCCGCCGGTGACGCCGTCCAGCGGGCGGTTGTCGTCGTGCCCCATCCAGACGCCCACGACCCACGGGCCGGCGAAACCGACGAACCAGGCATCGCGCGCCGCCTGCGTGGTGCCGGTCTTGCCCGCCGCCTCGTGCGGCCCGATCGCGGCGCGGCGACCGGTTCCCGACCGCACCGCCTCGGCCAGCATCGCCGTCATCCGCCCTGCCACCCTGTGGTCGAGCACCCGGCGGCGCGGCCCGCCCTCGCCGCCCATCAGGGGTTCGGCCTGTCCGCGCACGCGGATCTCGCGGATGCCGCGCGGCGGGGCCGCGAAGCCGCCGTTGGCGAAGGGCGCATAGGCCGCCGTCATCTCGAGCAGCGTCGCCTCGCTGACCCCCAGCGCCAGCGCCGGGCCGTCGGCCAGCGGCGAGACGACGCCCAGCTTGCGCGCCACCGCGCGCACCCGCGCGCGCCCCACCCGCTCGGACAGCCGCACGGCGGGGGTGTTCAGCGAGCGCGCGAAGGCCTCGCGCAGCGTGACCTCGCCCGCGAAGCCGCCGCCGAAATTCTGGGGCGACCAGCCGCGGATGGTCAGCGGCGCGTCGATCACGTTGTCCCCGGGGGCCATCCCGGCCTCGAGCGCGGCGGTGTAGACGAAGGTCTTGAAGGCCGATCCGGTCTGCCGCCGGGCCTGCGTGGCGCGGTTGAACCCGCCGGCGCGACCGTCGCGCCCGCCGACGATGGCGCGCACCGCGCCGTCGGGATCCAGCACCGCCACCGCCGCCTGCGCGGTGCTGTCGGGGCGCACCCGGGTCGCGAACACGGCCTCGACCGCCGCCTCGGCCGCCGCCTGCGCCGCAGGGTCGAAGCTGGTGCGGATGGTCACGTCCTCGGTGGTCGCGGCGGTCAGGTAGGCCGGGCCCTCGTCCATCACCCAGTCGGCGAACTGCGCCCCCAGCCGCCCCACGGCCGAACCGGACAGCTCGGCCGGCGACGCCCGCGCCACGGCGGCGTCGAGCGGCGAGATCATCCCTGCGGCCTGCATCGCGCCGATCACCACGGAGGCCCGCGCCTGCGCCCGGTCGATGCTGGCGGTGGGGGCGAGGCGCGACGGCGCGGTCAGCAGGCCGGCCAGCATCGCGGCCTCGGCCACCGTCAGCGCCTTCGCCGGCTTGTCGAAATAGCGTCGGCTCGCGGCCTCGAACCCGAAGGTGCCGGCCCCGAGATAGACGCGGTTGAGGTAGACCGAGAGGATCTCCTCCTTGCTGTATTTCAGCTCCATGGCCAGCGCCATCGGAGCCTCCTTCAGCTTGCGCTCGATCGAGCGCTCGTCGCTGAGGAACACGTTCTTGGCGACCTGCTGCGTGAGGGTCGAGCCGCCCTGCACCACCCGCCCGGCGCGGATGTTGGCCACCAGCGCGCGCGCGAGGCCCACCGGGTCGAGGCCGGGGTGATGCCAGAAGCGCCGGTCCTCGGCGGCGAGGATGGCGTTCACGAGATGCGGCGAGACGTCGGCGACCCGGATGTCGCCGCCGAACTGGTCGCCGCGCCAGGCGAAGACCCGGTCGTGCCGGTCGAGCAGCGTGACCGACCCGCGCGCCCGCCCGTCGAACAGGTCGCCGGCCGGGGGCAGGGAGGCCCACATCAGCGCCGTGGCCACGCCGAGGACCAGCGCGAGGCCCGCGGCCACCCGCAGGCCGAAGACGACGAGCGCGGTCACGACCGCGCGGATCGCCCGGTCGGCCCAGCCCGGCCCCTTCGGCGCCTTGCGCCCCCTGCCCGTCCGCCCGCCCGTCCTCTCCGCCACGGCCCGCCTCGCTGCGGCCGCCCTGTCGTCGGCCTTCGGATCAGGTGATAGCGCGCTGCGGCGGAAATGTGGAGCGGGGGGAGCCGGAGCCGGCGCCGCCCGGACCGGAGCGCGACAGGCGCGCCCGTCCCGCGATGTCCCAGGTGGGGACAGTCAGAATCATTGGCGTTTCTTGGTGAATTCCCCGTTGACGGGGCCGATTCCGAGCGACCGGCCGATCGGTCGGCGCCCTAGAAGCTCCAGTAGAGCGGGATGAAGATCACCGTCGCCGCGAACCACCACAGCAGCAGCGGCAGCCCGAGCTTGACGTAATCGCCGAAGCCGTAGCCGCCCGGCCCCATCACCATCAGGTTCGGCGGCGTGCCGACGGGCGTCAGCAGCGCCGCCTGCGCGCCCACGGCCACCGCCATGATCATCGGCAGGGGCGAGGCCCCGACCGTGCCGGCCGCCGCCACCGCCACCGGCAGCATCACAAGTGCTGCCGCCGTGTTGGCCATCAGCTGCGTCAGCCCCGCCGTCACCGCGAACAGGCCCGCCAGCACCGCGAGCGGCCCCAGGTCGCCCACCAGATCGACCAGCCCGCCGCCGATCATCGCCGCCACGCCGCTGCGCTCCATGGCCGGGGCGATGGGGATCATGGCGCCGATCAGCACCACCGTGTTCCAATCGATGGCGCGATAGGCCTGCGGCACGGTGATGACGCCCAGCAGCACCATCAGCCCGGCGCAGATCAGCGCGCTGACCGCCGGCGGGAACAGCCCGAGGATCAGCAGGGCGATCAGCAGCCCCAGCACGCCGACCGCCTGCCACGCCTTCCACGACAGCGGCACCGCCTGGCGGCGCACGAGGTCGGGGCTGTCCACCACCATCACCTGCGGCGTCGCCAGCCGCCGGTCCAGCGCCTGCCAGGTTCCCTGCAGCAGCAGCGCGTCGCCGGGCCTCAGCGCCACCGGCCCGCCCCCGACCTCCTCGCCGCTGCGCCTGATGCTCAGGATCATCAGGTCGCCCGAGGGCGTCGCCATGCCGTTGAAGGCGGTCTGCCCGACATAGTCGGACCGCGGCGGCAGCACGACCTCGGCCAAACCCGAATTGCGGTTGAACAGCGCCCCCGCCAGCGGCTCCTCCGCGCCCTCCGCCTCGCGCGGGGTCAGGACCAGCGCCTCGGCCAGCCTGCCGACCGCCTCGGCCGGGCCGCGCACCAGCACCATGTCGTTGTGCGCTATGGTCGGGCGGGCGATGGGCCGCCCCGTGGCCCCCTCCTTCACGCCCACGAGGCTGAGATCGGCGTAGGCGTCGATCCCGATGGCCTCGGGGCCCTTTCCCACCAGCGGCGAGCCCGAGCGCACGCGCAGCCGGTGCAGCCCGTCCTCCAGCCGGTATTGCTGGACCAGCGTCGCGGCATGGGCGCTGAAATCGGCAGGCATGGTCGCGCCGCTGCGCGCGGGCAGCAGGAAACGGTAGGTCAGGAACAGGATGACGGCCGAGCCGAGGAACAGCGGCAGGCCCACCGCGGCGAACTCGAAGAAGCCGATGCCCCCGCCCGCCGCCTCGGCCGCGTTGAAGGCGATGACGTTGATCGGCGTGCCCAGCAGCGTCAGCACCGAGGCGCTGCTGGCCCCGAATGCGAGCGGCATCATGAACTGCGAGGACGGCCGCTTCAGCCGGATCACCAGCACCGTGACCACCGGCAGCAGCGAGGCGACGGTGGCGTTGAAGCCGATCATCGCCGTCGAGACGCCGATCACCGCCAGCAGCAGCAGCATCGACTTGCTCTCGACGCCGCCTGCGGCCTCGATCAGCTTCTGGCCCGCCCAGGTGGTGACGCCCGCGGCCTCGAGGCCCGCCGCCACCACGAACAGGCCCGCCAGCATGATCACCACCGGGTCGCCGAGGCCCCGCAGCGCGTCGGCCGCCGGAAGGATGCCGGTGAAATACAGCGTCAGCGCCATGGCGAGGCCGACGACGACGGGCGGATAGCGGTTCCAGACGAACAGCGCGAGCGTCGCGCCGAGGATCAGGAACACGATGGTGCTGTCGGACATGCGGCCTCCCCGGGCGTGCGCGTTTCTCGCGCCGGCGCCTTCTGCGGGCGCCGCGCCGAGCGTCGCGCCGGGAGCGCAGCGGAGGCAATCGCCGCGCCGGGCGGGAGACGCCCGGCAAACCCGCTGCGGCCGCGCGGCACGCGCTCAGGCCGGATCGGCCGTCCGCGCCCCCCCGCCCAGCGCGGCGTCCAGCGCCCCGGCATTGGCCGAGCGCGGCCGCGTCAGCCGCGCCAGCAGGTCGTAGAGCACCGGCGTGACCAGCAGCGTCACCAGCGCCGCGAAGCTGAAGCCCGCGAGGATGACGATGCCGATGGCCGCGCGGCTCTCGGCCCCCGCGCCGGAGGACCAGACCAGCGGCGCGGCCCCCAGAACGGTGCTGAACACCGTCATCAGGATCGGGCGCAGCCGCCGCACCGAGCCCTCGAGCGCCGCCTCGCGCACGTCCGCGCCCCGGTCGCGCAGCTGGTTGGCGTATTCCACGATCAGTATGCCGTTCTTGGCCATCAGCCCGATCAGCAGGATCATGCCGATCTGGGTGTAGACGTTGAGCGACTGCCCCGTGAACCACAGCGCCCCCAGCGCCCCGGTCACCGCCAGCGGCGCGGTCAGCAGGATGGTCAGCGGGTCGATGAAGCTCTCGAACTGCGCGGCCAGCACCAGATAGACGATCACCAGCGCGAAGGCGAAGGTCAGCAGCGCGCCGCCCGAGGTCTCGAGGAACTGGCGCGACTGGCCCGAGAAGGCGATGCGCGCCTCGGGCGGCAGCACGGCGGCCGCGATCGCGCGCACATCGTCGATGGCGCGCCCGAGGTCGTAGCCCGCCGCAAGCCCGGCCGACAGGGTGATGGCGGGCATGCGGTCGTAGCGGCTGAGCTCGGGGCTGGCCGTGCCCTCGCTGACCGTCAGCAGCGCCGACAGCGGCACCAGCGCCCCGGTGGTGCGCGAGCGCACGTTCACCACGTCGAGATCGGCCGCCGTGCGCCGAGTCTCCTCCGAGGCCTGGAGGATCACCGGATACTCCCGCCCGCGGTCGACATAGCCCGTCGCCTCGCGCGAGGCGAAGAAGGTCTGCAGCGTCGCCCCGATCTCGGCCACCGAAATCCCGAGGTCGTCGGCCATCGCCCGGTCGATGGCGACGCGCAGTTCGGGCTGGTTGAGCTCGAAATCGCTCTCGAGGTTCAGCAGGCGCGTGTTCTCGGCCAGCGCCGCCTGCAGCGTCGCCGCCCATTCCTGCGTGCTGTCGAAATCCGGGCCCTTCACGACCACCTGCAGCGGCGTGCGGCTGCCGCGCAGGCCCAGGCCCGCGGGCTGGATCGGGAAGGCGCGCGCGCCCGGCACGCCGGCCAGCCGCGGGATCGCCTCGCGCACGATCTGGTGCGAGCTGGTGTCGCGCGAGGCCCATTCCGTCAGGCGCACCACGACGAAGCCGCGGTTCTTCTCGCCGCGGAAGCCGACGATGCTGATGATCTGCTGCGCGAGGCCCTGGTCCAGAAGGGGGCGGAGCCGCGCCTCGACCTCGCGCGCCTCGCGGTCGGTGAAGGCGACGGTGGCCCCCTGCGGCGCGGTCAGGGCGACGAAGAACACGCCCCGATCCTCGGCCGGGGTCAGCTCGCGCGGGACGCTGCGCCACAGCTCCAGCGCGCCGGCGCCGATCAGCGCCGAGATCGCCAGCACCACCAGCGGATAGCCGAGGCACAGCCGCAGCGTGCGGCGATAGCCGCCCTCGAGCCGCGCCATGCTCCAGCCCACCGCGCGCTCCAGCATGCCGCCCGAGCCGCGGCGCAGCAGCAGCCAGCACAGCACCGGGCAGAGCGTCAGCGCCGTGAAGGTCGAGAACGCCACGGCGACGGCCAGCACCACGCCGAATTCGGTGAACAGCCGACCGACCTGCCCCTCGAGGAACGAGATCGGCACGAAGACCGAGATCAGCGTGATCGAGGTCGCGATGACCGCGAAGGTCACCTCCCGCGCGCCCAGCGCGGCAGCCGCCAGCGGCGCGTGCCCCTCGGCCACCTTCCGCTGGCAGGTCTCGAGCACCACGATGGCGTCGTCGACCACGATGCCGATGGCGAGGATCAGCGCGAACAGCGTCAGGATGTTGATCGAGAACCCGAAGGCATAGACGCCGATGAACGCCCCGATGATCGAGACCGGGATGGTCACGGCCGGCACCAGCGTCGCCCGGGGCGAGCCGAGGAACAGGAAGATCACCACCACCACCAGCGCCACGGCGATCGCCAGCGTGTTCAGCACCTCCGCGATCGAGGAGCGGATGAACACCGCGTCGTCGGAGCCGACGAGGACCTGCATCCCCTCGGGCAGCGTCGCCGAGAGCGCGGCGATCTCGGCGCGCACAGCGTCCGAGATCGCGACGGTGTTGGCCTGGGACTGGCGCGCGATCCCGAGGCCCACCGCGTTGCGCCCGCCCGAGCGCACCAGCACGTCCTCGTTCTCGACGCCGAGGAACACCTCGGCCACGTCGCCCACCCGCACCGGCGCGCCGTCGATCACCTTGATGGTGAGGTTGCGGAAATCGTCCACCGAGGTCAGCCGGGTCTCGGCGCGCACCTGGAACTGGCGCTGCATCGAGACGACCTCGCCCGCAGGCAGTTCGAGGTTGTTCGCGCGCAGCGCGCCCTCGACATCGGCGGCGGTGATCTGGCGGGCGGCCATCGCGCGGGGGTCGAGCGCGATGCGGATGGCGAAGCCGCGCTCGCCGAAGATGTCGACCGAAGCCACGCCCTCGAGCGTCGCGATCCGGTCGATGAGATAGCGCTTGGCGAAATCCGTGATCTCGGGCGGGCTCATGCGGTCAGACAGCAGCACCAGCCGCATGATCGGGTCGGCATTGCTGTCGTTCTTGAAGATGCGCGGCTCGTCGGCCTCATCGGGAAGCTGGTTCGCGATGCGCCCGACCGCGCCGCGCACGTCGTTGGCGGCGTTGTCGACGTCGCGCCCGGCGAGGAACTCGACCACGATGCGGCTGCGCCCCAGCTCGGACGAGCTTTCGATCTGGCGCACGCCCGCCACGCCCGAGATGGCGCGCTCGATGGGTTCGGTGAGCTGGGTGTTCACGACCTCGGGCGCGGCGCCGCGCCAGCCGGTCTCGACCGTCACGGCCGCGGGATCGATGTCGGGCAGTTCGCGCACCGGCAGGCGGCCGAGAGCCATGAGGCCCATCACCACCACGAGCAGCGACAGGACGGCGGCGAAGACCGGGCGGCGCAGGCAGAATTCGGGAAGCGTCACGGGCGGGCCTCGCGTCTGGCGGCGGGGGCGGGGGTCGATCGGGGCAGGGGCGGGAGGCGGATCAGGACAGGGGCGCGGCCTCGACCTCGACGCGCACGGGCAGGCCGTCGCGCAGGCGCTGCACGCCGCGGGTGACCACGAGTTCGCCCGCCTCGAGGCCCGACACCACCTCGACCCGGCCGGCCTGGCGCGCGCCGAGCGCGACCACGCGCCGATGCGCGACGCCGTCGGCCACCACGAACACCGCCGTCTCGTCGCCGAGCGCCACGACCGATTCCTCGGGGGCGAGCACCGCCATGCGGCTGTCGAGCACCAGCGCCACGCGCAGGAACACGCCCGAGGGCAGGCGGAAATCGGCGTTGTCGATGCGGGCGCGCACGTCGAAGCTGCGCGTCACGGGATCGACGCGGCGCGACACGCCGATCACCTCGCCCCCGAACACCTCGTCCGGCCAGACCTGCGTCTCGGCGCGCACCGCCGCGCCGGCGGCGACATCGCCGAAGAACCGCTCCGGCACGCGGAAGTCGACGCGGATCGCCGACAGGTCGTCCAGCGATCCGACCACGGTGTTGGCATCGACCACCGCGCCCGGATCGACGAGCGGAAAGCCCACGACGCCCGCGAAGGGCGCGCGCAGCGTGCGGTTGGCGAGATCGTCGCGCGCGCCGGCGACCCGCGCCTCGGACCGCGCCAGCTCGGCCGCCGCGGTGTCGAGCGCGGCGACGGCCACGCGGCCGCCGTCGCGAAGCGCCTGCACCCGGGCATAGGCCGCGCGGGCCTCGGCGAGGTCGGCCTCGGCCTCGGCCAGCGCGGCGCGCGCCGCGTCGTCGGCGAGGGTCAGCAGGACATGGCCCTGCTCCACCGCCTCGCCGCCCTCGAAGTTCACGGTCTCGACGCGCCCGGCCACGGTGGTCTGCAGGTCGACCCGCTGCAGCGCGAGGCCCGATCCCACGGCGAACACCGAGCGTTCGATCGGCGCGAAGGTCGCCTCGGCCGCGACGACGAGCGGGGCCGGGCGGGCGGCGCCCCCGTCCTGCTGCGAGGCGGAGGCCGGGCTCAGCCGTTCCCACGCGATCCAGCCGCCGTAGCCGAGGCCGCCGAGCACGACGAGAGCGCCGATCTGTCGCAGCAGGCTGGCCATGGATCCTCCGGGGTCGGCTGGGGCAGGAAGCGGCGGCCCCGCGAACGATGAACGACGGCCGGCGCGCGATCCGCCGCGTCTCAGATAACCCTGCGCATCCGATTCTCAACGCGCCGATGCCGCCAGCAGCGCGTGCAGCGCCGCGGCGGGGGCCGACATCGGCCGGCCGGCGGGGCTGCCGAGGCGGTAGGCGAAGCCCGTCTCCCAGACCGGATCGGCGCAGGCGGCAAGACGCCCCGCCGCGATGTCGGCCCCGAGCAGCGCGAGGCTGCCGAGCACGACGCCCTCGCCCCGCACCGCCGCCGAGACGGCCAGCGCATAGCCGGACACGATCCGCCGCGGCCGCGCCCGCGCCGCCACCCCCGCCCAGGCCATCCAGTCGGCCAGCGTGATCCAGTGGGCGTTCAACGGCTCGTAGTCGATCAGGTCGAGGCCCGCGAGCGCGCGCGGCGCGACCGGACCCGGCCCCAGCCCCCGCGCGGCGAGGTAACCCGGCGCCGCCACCGGCACGAGGCGCTCGGCCAGCAGCGGCGCCAGCCGCCAGCGCGGATGCGCCCCGGCCCCGTAGAGGATGGCGAGGTCGTGCGGCCCGCCCGCCAGATCGGCCATGGCGTCCGAGGTGGTCAGCCGCAGGGTCAGGTCCGGGCGCAGCGCGGCGAAGGCCGCGAGCGGGCCGGGAAGCCAGAAATGCGACACCGACCCGGGTGCCGCCAGCGAGACCGCGCCCTCGCCCGCGCCATCGGCGAAATCCTCCAGCGCCTCGGCCAGATGCTCGAGCGCCCCGCGCACGCGCGCCCGCAGCCGGTCGCCGGCGGGCGTCAGCGACAGGCGGCGGCCGCGCCGCTGGAACAGCGGCGCGCCCAGCTCCGCCTCGAGCGCCTGGATGCGCCGGCTGACCGCGGCCTGGGTCACGCGCAGCTCCCCCGCCGCGGCGGTGAAGTTCGCATGGCGCGCCGCGGCCTCGAACACCCGCAGCGCCTCGAGCGACAGGCGGTCGAGCCGCGGGCGCATGCATGATCCCCGATCATCAAGAAGCCCGAGAAGATCGCGCGTTTCCTGCCGAGGGTCGAGGCCCCATCATCAGGGCGAAAACACAGCGGAGCCTTCCCGTGCAGTTCGTCAGCCAGCCGGTCCCCGAGATCCTGTTCGGCGCGGGCGCCCTGGCGCGGCTCGGGGCGCGGGCCGCGGCGCTGGCCCCGCCGGGACCGGCGCTGCTGGTGGCCGATGTCCGTCTGGTGGAATGCGGCGCGGCGGCGGCCGTCGCGTACGATTTGCGCGCCCATGGCCGCGATGCCGTGCCGGCCAGCGTGTCGGGCGAGCCCGACACCGCGACGGTCGCCGCCGCGGCCATGGCCGCGCGGCGCGCGGGGGCGCGGCTGGTGGTCGGGCTCGGCGGCGGCTCGACGCTCGATCTCGCCAAGCTCGCGGCCTTCTGCGCCGTGTCCGGTGCCGACCCGCTGGCCCATGCCGCGGGCGCGCCCCTGCCCCCGCCCCTGCCGCGGGTGCTTGTCCCCACCACCGCCGGGGCGGGGGCCGAGACCTCGGGCACCTGCATCTTCGCCCGGCCCGACGGGCGCAAGACCTGGGTCTGGGACCCGCGCGCCAAGCCCGACCTCGTGATCATCGACCCCGCGCTCGCCGTCGGCCTGCCGCCCGCGCTGACGGCCTGGTGCGGGATGGACGCCTTCGTGCACGCCTTCGAGGCCGCCACCAACCGCAACGCCACCCCCGCGAGCCGCCTGCACGGCCGCGCGGCGCTGGAGATGCTGGCGCGCGGCCTGCCGCGGGCGGTCGCCGCGCCGGACGACCTCGAGGCCCGCGGCCTGATGGCCTGGGGCGCGGCGCTGGCCGGCACGGCCATCGACAATGCGGGAACCTCGGTGGCGCACATGCTCAGCCACGCGCTGGCCGCGCTGGTCCCCGTGAACCATGGCCTCGCCACGGCGCTGGCCTTCGAGGCGACGCTGCCCTGGGCCGTGGCGCAGCCCACGGCCGACCACGCCGCCGCGGCCCGGGCGCTGGGGCTGGACGACCCCGCGGCGCTGCCCGGCTTCGTGAGCCGGCTGATGGACCGCTGCGGGGTCCTGCGCGCCCTGCCGCCCGCCTGCGCCGCGGCGACGCCGGCGGCGCTGGCGGCCGAGGCCGCAGGACCGGCCTGCGCGCCGATGCGCGCGGCAAGCCCCCGGCCCGTGACGCCCGCCGACGACATCGGATTCGCCGCCGCGATGCTGGCGCTGGCGCGGCCCGATGCGGCCTGAGCGGCCCGCGCCGGCGCCCGGGCGGGCCGCGGCCGGCCCGATGCGCCGCCGGGCGGAGCGCCCGCCCGGCCGCCCGCGTCGCAGGCCTGCGGCAGGGCCCGCCGACGCGACCCGCGCGCGACGCATCCCGCGCGGCCCGAAGGGCTGCACGCACCCGACGACCGGACGCCCGCAAGGGACACCGCAAAGGACATTGCCATGAGCCGCATTGCCGCCATCTCCGTCACTCATCATCGCCTGCCGCTCGACCCGCCCTTCGCGGCGTCCTGGGACGGCCGCCCGCGCACCGCCTTCGACGCGACCGTGGTGCGCGTCCGCGACGAGGACGGGCGCGAGGGCGTGGGCTCGGGCGACGCCATGATCGGCTTCGCCGGCCATGAGGGCCTGTTCGTCGGGCAGGACCCCCGCTGCGTCGAGCGCCACCACGAGGTGCTGTCGCACATCCAGTTCCATGGCGGGCGCTGCTGGCCGCTGGACCTCGCGCTGTGGGACCTGACCGGCAAGATCGCGGGCGAGCCGGTCTGGCGCCTGCTCGGGGGGCGGGCCTCGGGCGTGCGGCTCTACGCCTCCTCCGGCGTGCAGCGCGACCGCGGGGCGATGGCGGAGACCGCGGAGCGCTGCCTCGAGGAGGGCTTCGGGGCGATGAAGCTGCGCTTCGCCGCGACGGATGGCGGGTCGGCGGGCGGGCCGGCGGGCGGGCCGGCGGCGCGCCCGGCCTGGCGCGAGGGCCTCGCGGCGCTCGAGGCGATCCGCGCGCGGGTCGGCGACAGGCTGACGCTGATGGTGGACTGCAACCAGGGCTGGCGCATGCCCTGGGACACCGCCGCGCCCTGGACCTTCAAGGACGCGCTGCAGGTGGCGCGGGCGCTGGAGTATCTCGGCGTCCACTGGATGGAGGAGCCGCTGCACCGCGACGACCGCGAGGGCATGCGCCGGCTGTGCGACGCCACCACGGTCCGCATCGCCGGGGGCGAGATGACGCGCGAGCTGTCGGCGTTCCGCGACCTGATCGCCGGGCGCTGCCTCGACATCGTGCAGCCCGACGCGGCGCTGACGGGCGGCATCACCGGGCTGCGGCGCGTGGCGCTGATGGCGCGCGAGGCGGGGGTGGGCTTCACGCCGCACAGCTGGACCAACGGCGCGGGCGTGCTGGCCAACGCCCATCTCGCGGCGGGCGCGGGCGAGGCGGCGTGGTTCGAATGGCCGCACGACCCGCCGGAATGGTCGGCGGCGCGGCGCGATTTCCTGCTTTCCGCCCCGCTGGCGCACCGGGGGGGATGGTTCGAGCTGGGCGAGGCCCCGGGCCTCGGGATCGCGCTGGACGAGGAGCGGCTCGCCGCGACGCGGATCGGCTGAGGGGCGGCGCCGCGACGGCCCGCGCCGCCCCCTCCCCCGCCGCGCGCGCCCCGGGCGGCCGCGGCGGCCTTTCCCCTGCGGCCGCAGCCCCGTATGCCTGCCCGGGACCGGGACGGCGAGGGCGCGATGGACGGGGACGGCATGGATCGCGGCGACGACGGGGACGGCGCGACGGGGGCGCCGGGCGGGCGGCCGACCGTGCGGCTGCGGCCGAAGGCGGGGCGCAGGCTGTCCGAGGGCGCGCCCTGGGTCTATGCCGACGAGCTGGCGATGGACCGACGCACCCGGGCGCTGCCGCCGGGGACCGTGGCGCGGCTGGAGGGCCCGGGGCGCGAGGCGCTGGGCGCGGTGGCGGTGAACGCCGGCTCGACCATCGCGCTGCGGCTGCTCGACCCCGATCCGGAGGCCGCCATCGACGCCGACTGGTTCGCGCGGCGGCTGCGCCGGGCGCTGGCGCTGCGCGAGGCGTTCTTCGACGCGCCCTTCTACCGGCTGGTCCATGCCGAGGCGGACGGCCTGCCCGGCGTCGCCATCGACCGCTATGGCGACGCGGTGGCGGTCCAGCCCAACGCCGCCTGGGCCGAGGCGCGGCTGCCCGCGCTGGTCGCGGCGCTGGAGGACGTGCTGGCCCCCGCCGCGATCGTGCGCAACGCGGGCTCCCGCGCGCGCGCGCTCGAGGGGCTGGAGGGCGGGATGCTGCTGCTGAAGGGCGCGCTGGACGGGCCGGTGGCGGTGCCGATGAACGGCGCGACCTATCTGGCCGACCTGCTGGGCGGGCAGAAGACCGGGCTGTTCTACGACCAGCGCCCGAATCACGCCGCGGTGGCGCGGCTGGCGGCGGGGCGGGACATGCTCGACGTCTTCGCCCATGTCGGCGGCTTCGGCCTCGCGGCGCTGGCGGCGGGCGCGGCCTCGGTGCTGGCGGTGGACGGCTCGGCCCCCGCGCTGGCGCTGGCGGCGGAGGGGGCGCGGCGCATGGGGGCCGCGGCGCGCTTCGAGGCCCGGCGCGCCGACGCCTTCGAGGCGCTCCGGGCGCTGGCGGCCGAGGGGCGGCGCTTCGGCGTCGTCGTCTGCGACCCGCCCGCCTTCGCCCCCAACCGGCAGGCGCTGGAGGCGGGCCTGCGCGCCTACGAGAAGACCGCGCGGCTCGGGGCGGCGGCGACGGCGCGGGACGGCTGGCTTTGCCTTTGCTCCTGCTCGCACGCCGTCGAGGCGGAGGCCTTCGCGGCGGCCTGCGCGCGCGGCATCCGCGCCGCCGGGCGCAGCGGCGCGCTGGTGCTGTCGGGCCGCGCCGGGCCGGACCACCCGGTGCACATGGCGCTGCCCGAGACCGCCTATCTCAAGGCGCTGGTCTGGCGGCTGGACTGACCGTGCGGCTGGTGCTGGACGCCTGCGTGCTGTTCCCCGAGACGGTGCGCGCCGTGCTGCTGGACGCGGCCGCGGCCGGGGCCTTCGCGCCGCTGTGGTCCGACCGCATCCTCGACGAATGGGCGCATGCGGCGGCGCGGCGGCTGGGGCCGGAGGGCGCCGCCGCCGCCCGCGCGGCCGCGGCGCGCATGGCGGACCGCTTTCCCGGCGGGCGGGTCGCGGGGTGGGAGGCCTTCGAGCGCCCCGACGGCCTGCCCGACCCGGCGGACGCCCACGTGATCGCGGCGGCGGTCGCGGGGCGGGCCGGGGGCGTGCTGACCTTCAACACCCGCGACTTCCCCCTGCGCGCGATGGGGGCTGCCGGCCTGATGCGCCTGCACCCCGACGCCTTCCTGCGCGCCGAATGGGCCCCCGGCGGCGCGGTGGACCGGGCGCTGGACGCGGCCGAGGCCGCCGCCCCGCCCGCGATGCGCGGCCCAGGCTTCCGCGCCTACCTGCGCAAGGCCGGGCTGCCGCGGCTGGCCAAGGCGCGCAGCGGCTGAGCGCGCGGCCGCCCGGGCGGCGCGGGCGCGCGGTGCGCGCGGGGCGGGGCGGGCGCGCGGGGCGAGGGTCAGGCGGCCTGCCAGGAAGCCGCGTTGGCCTCGATGGCGGCGATGCGGGCCTCGATGTCGGGGTGGGTCGAGAGCCAGGCGGGCGGCTTCGCGCCCGGCGTCATCCGGGCGAGCTTGCGGAACATCGCGATCTGCGGCGCGACCCCGAGGCCGGCCTTCAGCATCAGCGCGCTGGCGAAACGGTCGGCCTCGAACTCGTCGCGGCGGCTGAGGCCCGCGCTGGCCAGATTGCCGAGCATCGCGGCCAGCACGAAGCCCAGCACCGGCACGAAGCGGCTGAGCACGGCCCCCAGCAGAACGGTGACGACCGAGCGGCCGGTCCAGTCGATCATCCGCCGCGCATGATGGCCCAGCGCGACGTGGCCCAGCTCATGGGCGACGACGCTGGCGACCTCCTCAGCGCTCAGCGCCCCGAGCCGGTATTTCTGCACGAGGCCCGAGGACAGGAGCACCCCGCCGTCTGGCGTGGCGAGCCCGTTGACCGCGGACATCTCGAACACCCGCGCCCGCAGCCCGGTCTGCCCCAGACTGTCGCCGAGCCGCCGCACCAGCGCCTCGAGCGCCGGGTCGGCGAGCGGGCGCGCGCCGGCCTCGATCTCGGCGCGCATGCGCCGCAGCCCGCTTCGCCAGTTCCACAGCGCAAGCCCCGCGGTCAGCAGCAGCAGCGTCAGAAGTTGCGCCATGGCCCGATGCTCCCTAGTCCTTGGCCCGCAAGATAGGGGGCGCGAGCGGTATGGCGAAGCGGAGCATCCTGTTCGTCCACGACAACTTCCCGGCCCAGTTCGGACAGTTCGGGACCTGGCTCGCCGCGCGGGGCTGGGAGGTGACCTTCGCGACGGCCCGCGAGGGGGCGAAGGCCCCGAACATCCGCATCCTGCCCTACAAGCCGCACCGCGAGCCGTCGCCCAACACCCACCCCTACGCGCAGCCGCTCGACAAGGCGGCGATCAACGCGCAGGGCTTCGCGCGCGCGGCCTATGCGGCGCGCGGCAAGGGTTTCCGGCCGGATGTCGTGATGGCGCATGCCGGCTGGGGCGCGGGCATGTTCGCCAAGGACATCTTCCCCGAGGCCGTGTCGATCCCCCTGCTGGAATGGTGGTATCGCACGCCCGCCCCCGATGCCGCCTTCCTCGACCGGCTGCGCGCCCCGCGCGAAAGCGCGCTCGATCAGGCCATCCATCAGGACGCGCGCAACGGGCCGATCCTGTTCGACCTCGCCAATGCCGATGCGGCGATCGCGCCCACCCGGTTCCAGGCGGCGCAGTTCCCCCCGCGGCTGCGCGGCCTGCTGACGGTGCTGCATGACGGGATCGACACCGCCATGCACGCGCCGGAACCGGCCGCCGCCCGCGGCACGCTGGACGGTCTGGTGCCCGAAGACGCCGAGGTGGTGACCTACGCCACCCGGGGGGCCGAGCCGCATCGCGGCTTTCCGCAGTTCATCCGCGCCCTGCCCCGCCTGTTCGCCGCGCGGCCGAAGGCCCATGCCGTGGTGGTGGGCGAGAACCGCGTCGCCTATGGCGACAAGGCTGCGCGGGAGGTCGACTGGCGGGCGAGGATGCTGGAGGAGGTCGCGCCGGATCCGGCGCGGCTGCATTTCACCGGACCGCTGCCCCGGACGAGGTACATCGAGGTGCTGCAGCGCTCGGACGCGCATGTCTATCTGACGGTGCCCTTCGTGCTGTCCTGGTCGATGCTGGAGGCGATGGCGATCGGCTGCGCGCTGGTGGCGTCGCGCACCGATCCGGTGCTGGAGTTCGCCGCCGATGGCGAGACGGCGCTGCTTTTCGACTTCTTCGACCACGACGACCTCGCCGACCGGCTGATCGACACGCTCGCCGACCGCGACGCCTCGGCCGCGCGCCGCGCGCGGGCGCGCGCCGAGATCGTCGAGCGCGTCGCGGCCCCCGTCATGTGGCGCCGGCGGCTGGAGATGATCGACGAATTGCGCGGCTGAGCGGGCGCGGCGCGGGCCGGGGTCAGTCGAACGCCCCGAGGGCGCGGACCAGCAGCATGAAGGCCCGCCCGGAGCGCGTATCGGCCAGTGCGGCCAGCGCCGCCCCGTCGGGAAAGGCGGCGGCCGCGCGGGGGGCCAGCAGGCCCCAGCGGCTGGCGAACACCATGGCCGCGTCGCGCAGCACCGGGTCGGCGCGCAGCAGGCCCCGCGCGGCCTCGAGCGCCGCAGCGTCGCGCACGGCGCCGATCCCGTCGATCGCCGCGCCGCGCGCGCCGCCGGCATAGGCGAGCCAGGCGGCGGGGTCGGGCGGATCGGGGCGCAGATCCTCCATGTGCAGGCCATGCGCGGCGAGGATCGACAGCACGTCCTCCGCGGCCTGCAGCAGGCGCGCGGCCAGCGGGTCGCGCAGGGCCGAGCGCAGGGCCGCCATCCCGGCCTCGTCGGCCTCGTCGCGCGGAAAGTCGAGCGCGCGCACGAGATCGGGCCATGGCGCGGTCTCGTCCGCGCCGGCGATCGGGAGGTCGGGCTGTTCGGCGGAACCCGGGCCGGAGGGCGGGGCAGAGGGCGGCGCGGGTCGCGGCGCGGCGGGCCGCGCGACCGCGGCGGACGGCGCGGCTGGCCGCGCCTGCGGGGGGGCGGCGGGGCGCGCGGCGGGCGGTAGCCCCTCCCCCGCCGCGGCCGCCCCTCGGCGGTCCGGCCGGCCGCGACGCGGCGATCCGGCCTCCAGCGCCCGAAGCCGGCGCTCGAGGTCGGCCGTCGCCGGATCGCCGCGCCCCGATGCCCGCGCCAGCAGCAGCCCCGCCGCCGGGCCCAGCGCGGCGGCGGCCCACAGCGCGGTCAGGGCGAGGTCGGGCGGCAGCGCGGCCCCCGCCGCCGCGACCCCCGCCGCCCACAGCAGCGCCGCCAGCGCGGCGAGATTGCGCGAAGGCCGCGGCGCGGGCACGGTGCCGATACCCCCGGCGGCGCCCGGCCGCCGTCAGACGTAATCGACGCCGAGGACCTCGTAGCAGCGGCCGCCGCCGGGGGTCATGACCTCGACGCTGTCGCCGACGCTCTTGCCGATCAGGGCGCGGGCCAGCGGCGAGCGGATGTTCAGGCGGCCGTGTTCGACATCGGCCTCGGTCTCGCCGACGATCTGGTAGGTCCGCTCCTCCTCCGTGTCCTCGTCGACAAGGCGCACGGTGGCCCCGAACTTGATCGTGTCGCCGGCGATCTTGAGCGGATCGATGACGTCGGCGCGCGACAGCAGCCCCTCGATCTCCTTGATGCGGCCTTCGACGAAGGACTGCCGCTCGCGCGCCGAGTGGTATTCGGCGTTCTCGCTGAGGTCGCCGTGCTCGCGCGCCTCGGCGATCGCCTGGATGATCGCGGGACGCTCGGTGCCCTTGAGCTTCTTCAGCTCGGCATCGAGCGCGGCGTATCCCCGGGCGGTCATGGGAACCTTCTCCATGGACGGGCTCCTTCAAGGCGGCGGGCGGGCGCGGCGGCCCGCAAACAAAAGCGAAGCCGCCCCATGGCGGGAGCGGCTGAGCGACCAAATGACGATAGGAGCCCGCCGTGCGGCGCGCAAGGCCGCCTCCCGCGGCGCGCCATCGCCCCGCCGGACGGCTGTCCGCCCCCCATCGGTGCCGCGGTGCCGCCCCCGCGCAGGGCGCGCAGCGCGGGGCCGCGGGATCGATCCCGAGCCGGGCGTCCGGGATGCGCGCGCCGCAGGCCTCGCACCGGCCGAACTCGCGCGCATCGATGCGCGCGAGCGCCGCGCGCAGGGGCGCCGCGCGGCCGTCGCGTCGGCGCTGCGTGGCGACGGCCATGGCCCGGGCCTGCACCGCGTCCATCCGCGCGAGACGACCCGAGCTCTGCTGGTCCAGCGCGACGGGCGCGCGGTCATCCGTCGTCTGCGCCGTCAGCGCGGCGAGTTCGGCGAGTTCGGCGAGTTCGGCGAGGTCCGCGGCGATGCGGGCGCGCCAGAACGCAAGGCCGGGATCGGCCTCGGCCATGGCCTCGCCCGCCGCGCAGGCCAGCCGCCCCGGCGCCCGGCCCGCGGGCGCGGGCCTCGCGCCGAAAGCGCGTTCGCCGCGCCGCGGGTCGCGCATCCGCCGGGCATGCGGGGGATTGCCGCCATGGCCGGCCGGCGCGAAGGCAGCCGCAGGGCGCCGCTCAGACCCTTCGGCGCGTCACGGCGCGCCACGGCCTGAGGTCGAGAACGACCTTCGCGGCGGCCAGGACGACCATGGCGCAGAGGACCGCCTTCGAGACGGTCTCCATCGTCCCGTCGATCAGCATCGCATGGGCCGCGCCGCCCAGCACGATGACCGTCGCGAGGGCCAGGTGGCAAAGCCGCCAGACCATCGGCGCGAGGCGCAGCCTCCGGCGGAACGCGGCGAGCGCGGCCACGGCGAACACCGCCCACATGGCGACCACGCCCCAGGCCGAGAAGGCCGTCGGCGACCTGAACATAAGCGCGTCGATCACGTCCGGCGGGCTGGTCAGCCACAGGCCCGCGACATGCGCCGCCACCGCGGCCGTCAGGCCGAACCCGATCCAGGGATGCAGCCGGCGCCCGCGCCGCGCAGGCAGACCCGGCAGATGCCCGGCCGCCAGCAGCGGCTGGATCAGAAGCAGCGCCATCGCGAGGATCCCGGCGAAGCCCGCGGCGACATAGACCGGGTCGCGCCATGCCAGCAGCGGGCTGGTCGCCGCCGCGCCGACCGGCACGCCCAGCGCCAGCGCAAGCCCCGCCCAGATCAGAGGCGCCCGCGGCAGGGCCATGCCGGTCAGGCGGGCTGGAGCACGAAATGCGCGCTCAGCCCCGTGTCCCGCGCGCTCGCCATCACGGGACGCAGGAAAACCGTCTTGAAGCCGCCGACGCCATGCGCGGCGTCGTAGGCGAGGTGCCCGTGCGCCTGTCCGAAGGCAGGCACGATCTGCGGCATCTCGAGGCGGAACGCGCCATCGGCATCGGTCAGCGTGGCGCCGTGGCTGTGCGGGTCGCGCTCGTGGCCCTCGGTCGTATGCGCCCAGATCTGTATGCGGATGCCCGCGAGCGGCGCCCCGTCGCCCGCGCGCCGCACGGTCCCGGTCATCCAGAAACCGCCGCCGCCGATGCGTTCGACGACCGGCGCGCCCGGCAGGTAGTTGTTGGCCCCGCCGCGCATCGTGGGCGTCGGGGCAAGGCCCTGCGCATGCGCCGGCGCGACAAGGGCCGCGGCGCCGGACGCCGCCATCGCGCCCGCGGCGAAGCCGGACGCGAGGAAACCGCGGCGGGTATCGAGGGTCGGTGCCATGCCGGTCTCTCCTCCTTGCAGATCGGGGGCCGAGGCTGCGGCGGCCCCCCTCGCCGACGCGCCGGTCGCGAACCATCGCGGGCGGCGCCCGGCCTCGCCGAAGACGTAAGGCGCGCGGCTTCGGCAGCAAGCCGACCGCGCCGCCGCCGTCGCGCACGATGCGGCGACCGAAGGCCGGCGCCGCCGCGCTGCCGCCGGACCTGCCGCGCTGCCGCCGGATGCCGCATGCGGCGGGGACCCGCCGACGGGCGATGCCCCGCCGCGCGCGCATGCCGCGGAACGGGGCCGCCGGCGCGCCCGTCCAGCCGCGCCGCGCGCGCGGCATGACGGGCGGGAACCGGCCGGAGCCGGCGCGCGGCGGCCGGTCGCGGGCCGTGCCGTCAGAAGCTGCGCCACAGCGACAGCTTCAGGCGCAGGCCCCGATCGATGTTGCGGCCGGCGATCTCGCGCTCCACCCCGCCGACCAGCGTGAGGGCGGGAGAGACCTCGTAGCCGACCGACGGGGCGAGCTTCCAGACATCGTAGTCGTCGCCGACCGGAAAGCCGTCGCCGTCGGTGCGCGCGTTGCGCAGGCCGATGGTCGCGAAGGATTGCAGCATCGCCAGCCAGCGCGGCGCGGGCCGGACCCCGGCGGTGAGATCGAGGCGCAGCTCGTCCGCGCTGTCCTCGAACAGGAAGCGCACGCCGCCCTCGGCGTTCAGCCAGCCGGGGCCGAGCGCCGAGCCGAAGCCGCGGCCATAGAGCAGGCGCAGGTCGAGGCCGGGCTCGTCCGCCGTCTGGGCCGGGACCGCCCCGGTGCCGGCCGCGGTTCCCGCGATCACCGCCGCCTGCACGGACAGCGGGTCGCCCGCCGGACCGGTCCACAGCCGCGCACGGCCGAACAGGAACAGGGTCGCGTCGCCGTCGATGGCCGAGGCCTCGCCCACCGGCTGGGTGAAATCGACCGCCGCGCCGGCCGTGAAGCCCTCGGCGAAGCCGTATTCGCCGAACAGCCCGAGCGCGAGTTCCTCGTAGCCGCCCGAATCCGTCGCATAGCGGCTGGCCGCGAGGCTGAGGAAACCGCCGCCCGGCGGCAGGGTCCAGGCCCCGGCCGCCGCCGGACCCGCGGACGCGAGGGCGAAGGACAGCGCGAGCGCGCGCGCGGCGTTCGGGGGCAGGCGGCGCATCGGGGCGGCACTCCATCGGGCGCCCCACCCTCCCGCGCGGGGCGCCCGCGCGGAACGCGGCGCCGCGTCCCAGCCCGCCGCCGCCGCCGCCGACGACGACGCCTCGCGCCGCGGGCCGCCGACGCCCTGTCCGCAGCCCGCGGGGCGCGCATCGGCCGCAGCGGCGTCGGCGCGGGACGCGGCCGGGGGGCACGAGCGGCGGGAGGGGGCGCAGGCGGAGGGCAGGATCGGGGCGGAGCGGGCGCGGACCGCGGCCGCGCGGAACGCCCGGGCGCGCGTTGACAGGGGAAGGCGCTTGGGCTCCCCTCGCGGTCCCGCATTCGGCCCTCCGGAGGCCCGTTCTTGCCGAAGCACGGCCCCCCCGCCGCCAGCGGCCAGCGCATCGGCCTGCTCGGCGGCTCGTTCGACCCGCCCCATGCCGGACACATGCACATCTCGCGCTGGGCGCTGCGGGCGCTGGGGCTCGATGCCGTGTGGTGGCTGGTCACGCCCGGCAACCCGCTCAAGGCCCGCGGCCCCGCCGATCTGGCGCGCCGCGTCGCGGCCTGCCGGGCGGTGGCGCGGCATCCGCGCATCCGGGTCACCGACATCGAGGCGCGGCTGGGCAGCCGCTACACCGCCGACACGCTCGACCGGCTGCGGGCGCTCCATCCCGGCATCCGCTTCGTCTGGCTGATGGGGGCGGACAACCTGCGCGGCTTCCACCGCTGGGACCGCTGGGACCGCATCATGCGCACCACGCCGGTCGCCGCGCTGGCGCGCCCGGGCGAGCAGGTGCGCGCCGGCCTGGCGCCCGCCGCACGGCGCTTCGCCCGCTGGCGGCGTCCGGCGGGGGCGGCGCGGTCGCTGGCGGTGTCCGCGCCGCCGGCCTGGATCATGCTGACCGGCCCGATGTCGCACCAGTCCTCGACCGCGATCCGCGCCCGGGGCGACTGGCCCTGAGGGCGGCGCCGGCAGGGCGACGCCGGCAGGGCGGCGCCGGCATCGTCCGCGCGCGCGTGCCGCGGCGCTGCCGGGGCGCAGCGCGCAGCCGCGGCGGGTCCGCCCGCGGACGGGCCGCGGCGCCGGCGGAAGGGCGTGCCGGGCGGGGCGCGCGGGCGGGACCGATGGCCGCCGCGACGCGGAGGCTTGGCGCCGCGGACGGGCCGGGCGATGGTCCCGGCCTGTGCGGGCGTGTGGAGCAGCGGCATGGCGACGGGAAAGCGGCGCAGGGGGTTCGACGCGCGGCCCGACCGCCGGGCGGTGCTGGCGGGGGCCGGGGCCGCGGTCCTCGGCCTCGCCGCCCCCGTCCGCGCCGCGCCGCCCCCGATCGGCGGCGCGCTCGTCATGCAGGCGCGGCGGGCCGGGCTGACGGGGCGGGTGGGCTACATCGCCGTCGATGCCGCGACAGGCGCGGTGCTCGACGCGCTCGAACCCGACATGCCGCTCGCCCCCGCCTCGGTCGCCAAGGCGCCGACCGCCGTCTTCGCGCTGCACGCGCTGGGGGCCGGGGCGCAGTTCCGCACCGAGGCGCTGGCCACCGGGCCGATCCGCGGCGGGCGGCTCGAGGGCGATCTGGTGCTGCGCGGCGGCGGCGACCCGACGCTCGACAGCGACGGGCTTGCCGCGCTGGCGGCAGAGGTCTGCGCGACCGTCCGCTCCGTCTCCGGGGCGTTCCGCGTCGACCCGGGCGCGACGCCGGCCGCCGCCGCCATCGACCCGGCGATGCGCGAGGCCGCGGCCTACAACCCCGCGGTCGGCGGGCTGAACCTGAACTTCAACCGCGTGCTGCTGGAATGGCGGCGCGGCGGCGGCGGGCTGGAGGCGCGGCTCGCGGCGCATGCCGTGGGCTGGAGCCCCGAGGCCCCGACCGTGGCGCTGGACCTCGCCCCCCCGGACTGCGGCTGCCCCACCTTCTCGCATGCGGCGGCGGGCCCCGGCGAGGTCTGGCGGGTGCGCAGCGCGGCGCTGAACGGCGAGGGTTCGGTCTGGCTGCCGGTGCGCGAACCGTCGGCCTATGCCGCCGGCGTCTTCCGCGCCGCAGCCGCCGCCCGGGGCCTGTCGCTGCCGCCGCCGGTGTTCGGCGCGCCCGCCGCGGGAGAACGGGCGCGGACGCTGGCGAGCCACGGCAGCGGCGATGTCCGGAGCCTGTGCGCGGACATGCTGCGCTATTCGACCAACCTGACGGCGGAGGCGCTGGGCCTCGCCGCCTCGCGCGCCATCGGGGCGGCGCCGGCCGATCTCGCGGCCTCTGGCGCGGCCATGGCGGCCTGGTTCGCGGGCTATGCCGGCATCCCGCCGGGGGATCCGGGCTTCCGCTTCGCCAATCATTCGGGCCTCAGCGCCGACAGCCGCGTGTCGCCGCGGCGCATGGCGCAGGCGCTCGCCGCGGCGCTGCGCGCGCCGGCCCCCGGCGCGCCCCTGCCGGAGCTGCTGCGCGAACACCCCATCGACGATTCGCGCAGCGCGGCGCCGGCCGGCACGCTGGTGCGCGCCAAGACCGGCACGCTGGACTTCGCGCGGGGACTGGGGGGCTATCTCGCGACGCCGGGCGGGCGGGCGGTGGTCTTCGCCTATGCCGCCAACGATCTGGACCGCCGCCGCCCGGGCGAGGACCGGCCCGACGGCGCGATCCCGTGGCGCAACCGCGCCGTGGCGCTGGAGCGCGCGCTGCTGCGCGACTGGGCCGCGCGCTTCGACGGCTGAGCGCCGGGGATCGGCGCGGTGCGGCCTCCCGCCGGCTCAGGGCGCGGCGAAACGGGCGCGGGCCCCGCGCTCGAAAGCCATCGCCACCAGCCTGTCGATGCCCAGCCGCCGGCGCAGCAGGCGCAGCAGCTCCGCCTCCTCGTCCTGGATCGCGCCGTCGGCCGCCGCCACGTCGCAGGCCAGCGCCAGCGCCGTCTCGCGCAGGGCGGGCGGCAGGGCCTGGTCGATCAGGGTCAGGGCCTGGTCGATGCCGCTGTCCTCGGCCAGCATCTCGACCACGATGGCGCTGATCTCGCCCATGCGGCCCTGGCCATAGCCGCGAAAGGCGGGCAGCCCGACCATGGCATGCGCCACGGCGTCGCTTTCGGCCTGCGACAGGGCGCCGTCCGCGGCGGCGGTCAGGATCATGGTGGCCGCCAGCGCGTCCTGCGGCGTGAAAGGGGTGCTCATGCCGGGCTCCGACCTGCTGCGACGACCTGCAGCTAAGGCCGGGACCATGGCACCGGCAAGGCGCCGCAACGGCGGCGCGGACCGGGATCGGTATTGTAATACTATAACAACTGCACTAGCTCGGCTCCGGAATCCGATCCGACACGGAGCCCCCGATGCGCGACGCCGCCGACCCCCGCCTTCCCGTCACCGTGCTGTCCGGCTTTCTCGGGGCCGGCAAGACCACGCTGCTGAACCACGTGCTCGCCAACCGCGAGGGGCGGCGCGTGGCGGTGATCGTGAACGACATGTCCGAGGTGAACATCGACGCCGATCTGGTGCGCGCGGGCGAGGCCGGGCTGTCGCGCGCCGAGGAGGCGCTGGTCGAGATGACCAACGGCTGCATCTGCTGCACCCTGCGCGACGATCTGTTGGCGGAGGTCCGCCGCCTGGCCGCCGAGGGACGCTTCGACTGGCTGCTGATAGAGAGCACCGGCATTTCCGAGCCCCTTCCCGTCGCCGCCACCTTCGACTTCCGCGACGAGCACGGCGCGTCGCTGGGCGACGTGGCGCGGCTCGACGCCATGGTGACGGTGGTCGATGCGGTGAACCTGCTGCGCGACTACGCCTCGCAGGATTTCCTGTCGGCGCGCGGCGGGACTGCCGGCCCGGGCGACGACCGGACGCTGGTCGCCCTATTGGTCGAGCAGATCGAATTCGCGGACGTGGTGGTTATCAACAAGGCGGCCGACGCGCAGCCCGGGCAACTGGACGCCGCGCGCAAGATCGTGCGGTCGCTGAACGCCGATGCCCGCATCGTGGAATGCGACTGGGGCCGCGCGCCGCTCGACGCCATCTTCGACACCGGTCTTTTCGATTTCGAGCGCGCGCACGCGCATCCGATGTGGGCGAAAGAGCTCTACGGCTTCGCCGAGCATGTACCGGAGACCGAGGAATACGGCGTAACGAGCTTCGTCTACCGCGCTCGCCGCCCCTTCCACCCGGGGCGTTTCCGCGACTTCCTGCGCAGGACGCTGCCGGGCGTGATCCGCGCCAAGGGCCATTTCTGGCTCGCCACCCGTCCCGACTGGGCCGGCGAGTTCAGCCTCGCCGGGGCGATGGCGCAGACGCGGCCGCTGGGCCGATGGTGGGCCGCCGTGCCGCAGGCGCGCTGGCCGCAGGACGGGGAGGAGCGCGCGCGGATGCAGGCGCGCATGGACCCCGTTTTCGCCGACCGGCGGCAGGAGCTGGTGTTCATCGGCGCGAGCGACACGATGAAGGTGGGCGAGATCACCGCAATGCTGGATGCCTGCCTGATCGGCGATCCCGCCGCGCCGGCCTTCGAACCCGACGCCTGGGCCCGGCTGGAGGACCCGTTCCCGGCCTGGGCGGCGCGGGAGGCGGCGGGCTGACGCGCCGGCCGCCGACCGGTCAGAACGACGCGTCGCGTCGGCTTCGCCTTTCACTTACCGTCGGCCCGCGCGGCCATGCGGGCCGGCGCGGACCGGAGGCGGAGCGATGGCGGGCACCCGGGCGGGTCGGAAGCCGGTCGGGGCCGCGGTCGCCGCGGACGCGAGCGCGGGGCTCGCCGCGCTGCGCGCCCTCGCCCGCGCGGCCCTGCTGCGCCCGCCGGTCGATCCGGCCTGCGCCTGCGCCGCCGCCCCGCGCCCCGGCGTGCCCGCGCTGGGCGGCGACGCGCCGGGGCTGCTGCTGATGCGCGCGCTCGATGCGGCCGCGGCCGCGCCGCTGGTGTTCCACGCCGCGGACGGCGCGGCGGCGAGCTTCGCCGAGCGCTGGCTGCTGCGCCTGCTGGCCGCCCTGCGCGCCGGCGACGACGACAGCGCGCGCTTTCTGGTCGGGCGCGCCGTGCGCCCAGCGCACCGGCGCGCGATCCTGACGCTCGCGGCGCGCTTCGCCCTTGCGGCGGACGCGGCGGCGGTTCGGCCCGCGGGCCGGGGCCGTCCCCCTATTTGGTGAGCAGCAGCCTGTTCTGCCGCGTGATCTGCAGCGTGTAGATTTCGCCCGCGTGCTCGATCAGCAGCTTGCGCGCGCCGCCCATCAGCGCGCCGCTCGGAACCGGCGCGGGCGCACCGAGGCCGGGCCGGGCCTCGGCGGGGGCGCTGTCCGGGACGGTGCGGTCGGGCGCGGTCACGGCCGCGGCTCGCGATGGCGACGCTGGTCCGGACGCATGCACCCTGTCCCCGTGCGGCATGGTCCTGGCTGGTCGCGGTCGCGCGTGGCTCGGACGGCGCAGGGCCGAGGCGGCCCCGCCGACCTGTATCTGAGCAAATCGCTCGGGTTCTGTAAACCCCGCCGTTCCGGCCGGACCCCCGTCAGGCCATCGAGGCCACGAAGCGGTCGAACAGGTGATGGCTGTCCTGCGGCCCCGGGCTCGCCTCGGGGTGGTACTGGACCGAGAACACCGGCCGGCCCTCGATGCGCAGGCCGCAGTTCGAGCCGTCGAACAGCGAGATGTGCGTCTCGGCCACGCCCGCGGGCAGGGTCTGGGCGTCGACGGCGAAGCCGTGGTTCATCGAGGTGATCTCGACGCGCCCGGTCCCGAGATCCTTGACCGGGTGGTTCGCGCCATGATGGCCGTGGTTCATCTTGATGGTGCGCGCGCCCAGCGCCAGCCCCAGCATCTGGTGGCCGAGGCAGATGCCGAACACCGCGGCGTCGGTGTCCTCGATCACGCTGCGGATCATCGGGGCGGCGTAGGCGGCGGTCGCCGCCGGGTCGCCGGGGCCGTTGGACAGGAACAGTCCCCTGGGCTTCAGGGCCTTCACCTCGTCCGCCGTCGCGGTCGCCGGCAGGACCACGACCTCGCAGCCCGCGGCCACCAGGCGGCGCAGGATGTTGCGCTTGGCCCCGTAGTCGATCGCAACCACGCGCCGCCCGTCGCCCACCGCCTCGCCGAAGCTGCCCGGCCAGGACCAGGCCCCCTCGTCCCAGCCATGGCGCGCGGACGCCGAGACGTCGCGCGCGAGGTCGGCCCCGACAAGGCCGCCGAAGGCCCGCGCCTGCGCCACCAGCGCCGCCTCGTCGAAGCGGCCCGCCGCGTCATGGGCGATCACGGCATGCGGCGCGCCGCGCGCGCGGATCATGCGCGCCAGCCGCCGCGTGTCGACGCCGCCCAGCCCGATCAGGCCGCGGCGGCCGAGCCAGGCCCCGAAGCCCTCGGTCGCGCGCCAGTTCGACGGCGCCGTGGGAACCTCGCGCATCACGCAGCCGAGCGCCGGCGCGAGCACGGATTCGTCATCGTCCGCATTCGTCCCCACATTCCCGATATGGGGAAAGGTGAAGGTCACGATCTGCCCGGCATAGGAAGGATCGGTCAGGATTTCCTGATAGCCGGTCATCGCCGTGTTGAAGCAGAGCTCGCCTGCGCGCGCGCCCGTCGCGCCGAAACCGACCCCGCGCAGCACGGATCCGTCCGCGAGCGCGAGGCGGCCGGTGAGTCGGATGTCGGGGGCCATGGCCATGACGACGCCTCTCCTGCGCGGTACCGACGGTCGGTCTACGGCCCGCACTGCGGCGCGTCAAGAGATCGCCGAATCGGTAACCCTTTTAACGTCAACGACTTGGCCAGAAACGCCCGCGTTGATTGCTGCGGCGCCGTTCGTTAATGTGGCGTTGCTGCGGCGGGTTCACGGACCTGTCATCACATCGGGAGCATCCATGCGCGAACGCATCGCTGCGGCGCTGAAGGACTCACTCAACGCCGACGACGCCTGTCGGACCGCCACCTTGCGCCTTCTGCTCGCCGCCCTGAAGGACCGCGATGCCGCGGCGCGCGACGACGACGGCCGCGCGGCCGACGACGAGGCCGAGACGGTCGCCATGCTCGCCCGCATGATGCGCCAGCGTCAGGAGGCGGCGCAGGCCTACGAGGAGAGCGGGCGTCTGGAACTGGCGGAGCGCGAGCGGGCGGAATGCGCGGTGATCCGCGAGTTCCTGCCCCGGCCGATGAGCGCGACCGAGGTGCAGGCCGCCGTCGACGCCGCCATCGCCGAGACGCACGCCACCTCGATCCGCGACATGGGCAAGGTGGTCGGCGCGCTGCGGGCCCGCTATCCGGGCCGCATCGACCTCGCCAAGGTCGGCGCGCAGGTCAAGACGGCGCTCTGCGCCCACTGACGCGCATCGCGGTTCCGGGCGCCGTGGTTCTGGGCACCCCGGCCCCGGGCGGCCCGGGCCGGGTTGCCCGTCCCCGCCCGATCCGCTAGAGGCCGGGCCGGATCAGGGCGGGGACAGCGGTCATGGCGGAAGGCTCGGGCAAGGCGCGGCGGCCGCGGGCCGAGACGCCGCGGGGCTTCCGCGACTGGGCCGGGGCCGAGGTGCTGGCCCGCAACGCCATGCTGGGCGCCATCACCGAGGTCTACCGCCGCTACGGCTTCGACCCGCTCGAGACCTCGGCCGTCGAGACGGTGGAGGCGCTGGGCAAGTTCCTGCCCGACGTGGACCGGCCCAACGAGGGCGTGTTCGCCTTCCGCGACGACGACAGCTGGCTGGCGCTGCGCTACGACCTGACCGCGCCGCTCGCGCGCTTCTACGCCCAGCACCAGCGCGACCTGCCGACGCCGTATCGCCGCTACGCCGTGGGCCCGGTCTGGCGCAACGAGAAGCCCGGGCCGGGCCGGTTCCGCCAGTTCCACCAGTGCGACGCCGACACCGTGGGCGCGGCGTCGGTCGCCGCCGACGCCGAGATCTGCGCCATGCTGTGCGACGCGCTGGAGGCGGTCGGCATCGCGCGCGGCGACTATGCGGTGCGGATCAACAACCGCAAGGTTCTGAACGGCGTGCTGGAGCTCGCCGGCATCGGGTCGGGCGAAGCCCCGGCGCCGCGCCCCGGCAACACGCTTGAAACCGCATCGGCGGCCATCGACACGATCACGAGGGGGTCGATATTCTCCGCCGCTGATGTGCTTCGGACCATCGACAAGTTCGACAAGGTCGGCAGGGACGGCGTGCTGGCGCTGCTGACGGACGGCCGCAAGGACGATTCCGGCGCGTTCATCAAGGGCGTCGGCCTGCCTCCCGCCGTCGCGGAGGGGATCCTCGCCTTCCTCGAGGCGCGCGGCGCGACGAATGCGGAGACCCTGTCGAACCTTCGCGGCGTCGTCGGCGCATCCGCCATCGGCGCGGAGGGGGTCGCCGAACTCGCCGACATCGCCGCCCTGCTCGAAGCGCAGGGCTACGGCCCCGACCGCATCGCCATCGACCCGTCCATCGTCCGCGGCCTCGGCTACTACACCGGCCCGGTCTACGAGGCGGAGCTGACCTTCGAGATCCGCGATGAGAAGGGCCGCCCGCGCCAGTTCGGCTCGGTGGCGGGCGGCGGGCGCTACGACGATCTCGTGATGCGCTTCACCGGGCAGAAGGCGCCCGCCACCGGCGTCTCGATCGGGGTGGACCGGCTGCTCGCGGCGCTGCAGGCCAAGGGGCGGGGCGCGGCGGACGCCGCCGGCCCGGTCGTCGTCTGCGTCATGGACCGCGACCGCATGGCCGCGGCGCAGGCCATGGCGGCCGAACTGCGCCGGGCGGGCATCCGCGCCGAGGCCTTCATGGGCGGCGGCAACATGGGCAGGCAGCTGAAATACGCGGACAAGCGGGGATCGCCGGTGGCCGTGATCGAGGGGTCCGACGAGGCCGCGCGCGGCGTCGTCACGCTGAAGGACCTCGCGCTCGGGGCGCGGCTGGCGGCCGAGATCGAGACCAACGCGGACTGGAAGGCCCAGCCGGCGCAGGTCGAGGCGCCGCGCGGCGACCTCGTGGCGGCGGTGCGGGCGATGCTGGCGCGCGGCGCGCCGTCGGTCCGCCCCTCGGGCGACGCCGACGCCCCTGCCCCGGACTGACCGCGATGGCCGTCGACCGCGCCTATCTCGCGGGCGGCCGCGTCGGCGAGGGGCGCGCGGCGCTCGCGGCGCTGACCAAAGCCATCATGGCGCGCTTCGAGGCCGCGGGGGCCATGCGCGTCGAGCCCGCCGCGCTCCAGCCCGCCGGGGCCCTGCTCGACGTCTATGGCGAGGATCTGCGCGGCCGCGCCTTCGCGGTCGAGGAACCGGGCGGGGGCGAGCTGGTGCTGCGGCCCGATTTCACCGTGCCGGTGACGCAGCTGCACCTCGCCGCCCGCGCCGCGCCCGCGCGCTACGCCTATCTGGGGCCCGTGTGGCGGCGGCAGGCGCCGGGATCGGCGCGCCCGGTCGAATACCTCCAGGCCGGGATCGAGATCTTCGGCGAGGACGCGGCCGAAAGCGACGCCGCGGTGTTCGCGCTGCTGCTGGCCGCCCTGCGCGACGGCGGGGTCGAGCGGCCCGCGCTGATGATCGGCGATCTCGGGATCGCCATCGCGCTGCTCGACGCCATCCCCATGCCGCAGGCCCGTCGCGCGGCGCTGCGGCGGCATTTCTGGCGGCCCGCGCGGTTCCAGGCGCTGCTGCGCCGCCACGCCGCCCCCCCTGCCGCGCCTTCCGACCTGCGCCGGACGCTGCTGGCGGCGGCGGGAGACGCCTCGGCCGTGGCGGCGCTCGCCGCGGCGCAGGGCGCGCAGGTGGGGGCGCGCGGCATCGACGAGGTGGCGGCGCGCGCCGCGGCGCTGGCGGCCGACGCGGCGGCCCCGCCCCTGCCTGCCGCGCATGCCGCGCTGATCGATGCGGCCTTCGCGGTCGAGGGGCCGGCGGCGCAGGCGCATGCGCGGCTGGCCGATCTGGCGCGGGCGGGCGGCATCGACCTGTCGCCCGCGCTCGACCGGCTGGCGCGGCGGCTGGACGCGCTGGGCCGGCGCGGGGTGGACGCGGGCGCGCTGCCGTTCCGGGCCTCGACGGCGCGCACGCTGGAATATTACGACGGCTTCGTGTTCGAGATGGCCGCCCCCGACCGCCCCGACCTGCCGCCGCTGGCCGGCGGCGGGCGCTATGACGGCATCGCCCGGGCGCTGGGGGCGGCGGAGGCCGCGCCGGCGGTGGGCGGCATCGTGCGGCCCGAGGCGCTGATGGCCGCCGGAGGGGGCACCCCGTGCTGAAGCTGGGCCTGCCCTCGAAGGGCCGCCTGATGGAGGAGGCCGTCGCCACCTTCGCCGCCGCCGGCGTCGCGGTCGAGCGCAGCGCCGAGGGGCGCGAATACGCGGGCCGGGTCACGGGCATCCCGGACATCGCCCTGGTCATGCTGTCGGCGGGCGACATCCCGCGGGCGCTGGCCGAGGGCGCGATCCATCTGGGCGTGACCGGCGAGGACCTCATCGGGGAACGCATCGACGACCCCGCGCGGGTGCGCGTGCTGCGCCGGCTCGGCTTCGGCCATGCCGACCTGATCGTGGCCGTGCCGGCGGTCTGGGCCGATGTCGAGACCATGCACGATCTCGACGAGGCCGCGGCCGCCTTCCGCGCCCGGCACGGCCGCCCGCTGCGCATCGCCACCAAGTACCACCGCCTCGCGCGGCGCTTCTTCGCCGGGGCGGGCGTCGCGGATTACCGGCTGGTGGACAGCCAGGGCGCGACCGAGGCCGCCCCCAAGAACGGCGCGGCCGAAGCCATCGTGGACATCACCTCGACCGGCGACACGCTGCGCGCCAACCACCTGCGCGCACTGGCGGACGGGCTGATCCTCGCCTCGCAGGCCGCGCTGGTGCTGTCGGCCGCGGCCCCGATGGACCGCGACGCGCGGGCGGCCTTCGCGGCGCTGGCTGGTCGGATGGGCTTCGATCCGGGCTAGGGCGCGCTCAGCCCCAGGAAAGGAACAGCCCCACATCGCCCGGCACGCCGCCGGGGAAATTGATGATCTGCGCCTTCAGCTGATAGCCCGCGGGCTTCGCCACGGTCTCGTACTTGTCCAGCAGCTGCTTCGCCTTGCCCTGAAGCGTGGACGGCCAGTTCGCCTCGGCGTTGTTGATGGCGCGCCCGCTGTCGGTGCACAGGGTCGAGGGGAAGCTGTAGATCAGCGCCTCGAGCTGGCCCGCCTTCACCGCGTTCATCACCAGGTTGCGGATGGCGCCGACCTCGGTGTCGGTCAGCTCGCCGTGCATGAAGTCCTCGACGAATTTCGCCCGCGCCTCCTCCTCGCGGCGGCGCGCCTCGGAGCCGCTGTCGAGCTTGGACATCTGCTGCTCGATGATCATCATCCGCAGTTCTTCGGCGGTCTTGGGCGGGGTGCTCGGGGGCGTCGACATGGCGGCATTCTCCGGCGACTGAGGGATTGCAGCCAGCAGGAACACCCGCGACGGTCGATAATCAAGACCCGTCGCGCCGGCGGACCGCGCCCGGTGTTCCGCTGCTGGCACGCCCGACGCGAGGGGAGCGTCGGGCGCCCGCACGATGCGGCGCCGGCGGAGGGGGAGCCGGCGGCCGGGCGGCAGAACCGCACTACGGCTTAAGTGGAGCGCGGCCGCGCGGCTTCAAGCCATGGGATCAGGGCGCGAGGCGGTATCCGCCGCTTTCGGTCACCAGCAGGCTCGCGGCGCCCGGATCCGGCTCGATCTTCTGGCGCAGACGGTAGATGTGGGTCTCAAGCGTGTGCGTGGTGACGCCTGCGTTGTAGCCCCAGACCTCGTGCAGCAGCACGTCGCGCGTCACCACCTTCTCCCCGGCGCGGTAGAGGTATTTCAGGATAGCCGTCTCCTTCTCCGTCAGCCGGATCCGCGCCCCGTCCGCGTCGGTCAGGGTCTTCTGCGCCGGGCGGAAACTGTAGGCGCCGATGGTGAAGGTCGCGTCCTCGGACTGCTCATGCTGGCGCAGTTGGGCACGGATGCGGGCCAGCAGCACGGCGAACTTGAACGGCTTGGTGACATAGTCGTTCGCCCCGGAATCGAGGCCGAGGATCGTGTCCGCGTCGGACCCGTGCCCGGTCAGCATCAACACCGGGCAGCGCACGCCCCCCTTGCGCATCAGCCGACAGACCTCGCGCCCGTCCATGTCCGGCAGGCCGACATCGAGGATCACCAGATCGTGCGGCTGGGCCTTGGCCTTGTCGAGGCCCTCGGCCCCCGTGCCGGCCTCGAAGACATCGAACTCCTCGGTCAGCACCAGCTGGTCGGCCAGCGCACCGCGCAGGACGTCCTCGTCGTCCACCAGCAGGATCTTGCGCAGCGCGGTCATGGGCCCCCTCCGTCGCGTTCGGCGTCATGCATCGTCAACGCCCGCGTTGCGGCGCGCATTCCGGCGGGTCAAGCCACGCGCCGCACGCTTCACGCAAGCGTGCGCCCCGGAGACGAATTGTTTCATCCGCTTGCCGGAACCCGCGCCCAATGCGACATGGCGCGCATGGCACTGACCCTCTCCATCGCCGAACGGGTGGCCCGTGCGCGCGCCGACCTTCGGATCGGGGCCGCCGTGGCGCTGTCGGTGCCCGGCGGCGGGGCGCTTGCCATCGCGGCGGAGCTCGCCACGCCCGACCGACTCGCGGCGCTGGGGGCGCTGGGGCCGCTCGACCTTGCCGTGACGGCGCGGCGCGCCGAGACGCTGCGCGCCCGCGCCTATGACGGCGACCTCGCCCGCATCGCCCTGGACCCGGACATCGACCTCGCGCGCCTGCGCGCCGCGGCCGACCCGTCGCTGGCGCTGGCCGCCCCGCTGGCCGGGCCGTTCCCGACCCGGCGCGAGGGCGATGCCGCGGCGCACCGGCTGGCGCTCGCGCTGTGCAAGCAGGCGCGGTTGCTGCCCGCCGCGGTGCTCGCGCCCGTCGCGGACCCGGCGGGACAGGCGGCGCGGCTGGGGCTCACGCTGGTGTCGGCCGCGGATCTGGCCGCGGCCGATCCGGCGGCGCTGCGCCTGACCGAGGTGGCGGCGGCCCGCGTGCCGATCGCGGTCGCGGAAGGCACCCGCCTGCGCATCTGGCGCCCCGACGACGGGGCGGAGGAGCATTACGCCGTCGAGATCGGCGAGCCGTTGCGCGGCGCGCCGGTGCTGTCGCGGCTGCATTCGGCCTGCTTCACCGGCGACGTGATCGGCAGCCTGAAATGCGACTGCGGCCCGCAGCTGAACGCCGCGCTGGCCCAGATCGCGGCCGAGGGCGCGGGCGTGCTGCTGTACCTCAACCAGGAGGGGCGCGGCATCGGGCTGGCGAACAAGATGCGCGCCTACGCCCTGCAGGATGCGGGCTTCGACACGGTCGAGGCCAACCACCGCCTCGGCTTCGAGGACGACGAGCGCGATTTCGGCCTCGGCGCGGCGATCCTCAAGGCGATGGGCTTCGCGGCGGTGCGGCTGATGACCAACAACCCGGGCAAGGTCGCGGCCATGCGGGCCGCCGGCATCGACGTGACAGAGCGGGTGCCGCTGCGCGTGGGCCTCAACCCGCTCAACAGCCGCTACCTGGCCGTGAAGGCGGCGAAAAGCGGCCATCTGCTGTGACCCTGCTGGTCGCGGGCCGCTGGGGCGCGCGATGCGGCCGCCTGCGCCTGCCCTGCGCCATCGGGCGCGCGGGCGTGCGCGCGCACAAGCGCGAGGGCGACGGGGCCAGCCCCGCGGGCGTGTTCCGCCTGCTGCGGGTGCTGTGGCGCGCCGACCGGGGGCCGCGCCCGGCCACGCGCCTTCCCTGCCGGCCCATCGGCCCGCGCGACGGCTGGTCGGACGACCCGGCCGATCCGCGCTACAACCGCCCGGTGCGCCTGCCGCACGGCTTCCGCGCCGAGCGGCTGCGGCGGGCCGATCCGCTCTATGACATCGTCGTGGTCACCTCGCACAACGCGGCCTGCGCGCCCGGCGCGGGGTCGGCGGTGTTCGTGCACCTGCGCCGCGGGCAGGGCCCGCGCACCGCGGGCTGCGTCGCCTTCGCGCGGGCCGACCTGCTGCGCCTGCTGGCGCGCTGGCGGCCGGGCGACAGGATGGCCATCCGCTGACCCCGCTTGACGCGGCGGCGCGATCCGCCCTTGCTGCGCTGCGGCGGGGCTGCGGAGGCGACAGGATGATCGATGCGGCGCTCTCGTTCCCGGCGATGCTGGCGGGCCAGCTCCAGTCGCCGGCGCTGGCCTTCCTGATCGGCGGCATGGCGCTGTCGGCCTTCGGCAGCAAGCTGCAGATCCCCAACGCCGTCTATCAGTTCGCCGTCTTCATGCTGCTGATGCGCATCGGGATCGGCGGCGGCCTCGCGATCCGCGAGGCCGAGCTTCTGGCGATGCTGCTGCCCGCGGCGATGACGATGCTGCTGGGCTTCGGCATCGTGCTGGCCGGGGCGACGGTCCTGCCGCTGCTGCCGGGCGTGCGGCGGGTCGACGGCGTGGCGACGGCGGGGCTGTTCGGGGCCGTCAGCGCCTCGACGCTCGCGGCCGCCATGGCCGCGCTCGAGGCGGAGGGGCTGGCCTACGAGGCCTGGGCGCCGGCGCTCTATCCCTTCATGGACATCCCCGCGCTCGTCACCGCGATCCTGCTGGCGAACCTGCGCCGGCCCGCCGGGGAGGACGGGGCGCGCCCGGGCATCGGCGCGGTGCTGCGCGAAAGCCTTCAGGGCTCGGCCCTGTCGGCGCTGCTGCTCGGGCTGGCGCTGGGCCTGCTGGCGCGGACCGAACCGGTGTTCGACAGCTTCTACGACCCGCTGTTCCGCGGCCTGCTGTCGGTGCTGATGCTGGTGATGGGCATGGAGGCCTGGGAGCGGCTGGGCGAGCTGCGCCGCGTGGCGCACTGGTACGCCGTCTACGCGCTGCTGGCCCCGATCGCCCACGGCCTCGCGGCCTTCGGGCTGGGCTGGCTCGCGCATCTGGCGGTCGGCTTCACCCCGGGCGGGGTGGTGATCCTCGCCGTGCTCGCGGCGTCGAGCTCGGACATCTCCGGTCCGCCGACCCTGCGCGCCGCGATCCCGGAGGCCAACCCCTCGGCCTACATCGGCTCATCCACCGCGCTCGGGACGCCGGTCGCCATCGTGGTCTGCATCCCGCTGTTCATGGCGCTCGCGGACCGGGTGTTCGGCGGCTGACCGGACCCCCGGCCCGCCTCAGCCGCCGACGAACTTGGCCGGGCGCAGGATCTCGACCTCCTCAAGATAGGCGATGCCCGAGTAGTTGGAGAAATAGACGCGCGCGACCTCCTCGACGATGCGCTCGGCCAGCGCCGCATCGGCGACGATCACCTCGATCTTGACGTTGGCGAAGCCGTCGACGACCGCGGGGCGGTCCTGCGTGCGCACGCCGCGGCTGCCCTTGCCGCCCGCGGCGACGACGGTCCAGCCCGTGGCGCCGGCGCGCTCGACGATCCGGGTCACGCCGTCGAGGATCAGCTTCTCGGTGATGATCACCGCCTTCTTCGCGATATGGGTCATGGCCGCCCGTCCCCTGCGCCTGCGCCGCGCGCCATCATGGCGCCCCGCGGCGGGCGACGCACGCGGTGTCGCGTCACGCGGGGACCGGCAGCCCACTCCAGCGCACCGGCGCGCCGAAATCGGCCAGCGGCACCAGCTTGACCGACAGCCCGCGCGCGGGGTCCCAGTCGTGCAGCCGGATCGCGCCGGGGTCGAGCACGAAGCCCGCCGAACCGTCCAGCCGCTGGTCCACCGGGATGGCCACGCTCAGCGCCGGGCAGGACGACACCACCGTCCCGGCGAAATGCGCGTCCACCTGCGCATGGACATGGCCGCAGGCGATGCGCAGCACGTCGCGCCGCGTCGCCAGCAGGTCGGCCAGCGGAGCGGAGCCCTCGAAGGCCCAGTGATCCATCATCGGCAGCCCCATCGCGCAGGGCGGGTGATGGGCGAAGACCAGCGTCGGCCGCGCGCCCCCGAGCGCCGCGCCCAGCCAGCGCAGCGCCTCCGCCCCGAGCCGCCCGCCCGTCTGGCCGGGGACCACGGTGTCGACGCCCACGACGCGCAGGCCGTCGCGCTCGAGGCGGAAGTTCAGGCCCGGCCCCTCCCAGATCTGGCCGGGAAAGGCCGCGCGCAGCGCGTCGCGGTCGTCGTGGTTGCCCGGGATCAGCCGCAGCGGCGCGGCCAGACCGGCGAGGATCTCCGCGGCCAGCGCCGTCTCCGCCGCCGTGCCGTCCTCGGTCAGGTCGCCCGTGTGCACCACCAGGTCGGGGGCATGGGCGTTGACCCGCGCCACGGCGGCGCGCAGGGCGGCGGCGGTGTCGACGCGGTCCTTCCACAGCAGGCCCGGGCCGCGGACATGGCTGTCGGTGATCTGGATGATGCGCATGGGGTGGGCCTTCGGCGGTCTCGCTTCCAACCGGATACGGCGGATCCGTGACGCTTGCGCGACAATCCCGCCCGCTCAGCCGACCAGCATTGCCGCCCCGGCCGCGGCGACGCCGCTGACCAGCGCGCCCCAGGCCGTGTCGGACAGCACCATCGACCAGCGCCAGCCCCGCAGCGTGGCCATGTTGGTGGCCTCGTAGGTGCCATAGGCGAACAGGCCGAACAGCGCGCCGTTCAGGAAGGCCGCCCCCGGGTCGCCCGCGGCCGGGGCGGCGGCGAAATAGACCACGCCGACGCAGTAGAGCGCGTAGAAGGCACCGGCGACCGGCAGGTTCGGCTCGTCGGCCAGCAGCGCTCCCACATGGCGGCGGAACAGCGGCATGGCCACGGCCCGCAGCCAGACGATGTCGAGCGCGAGGAAAATCGCGAAGGTCGCGGCGTATAGCGCGATGTAGGTCACGGTCGGCACGGGCCCCCAAGGCTGTGGCCCCTCGGGCCGCGGGTTCGGTCGCCGGCGCGGGCGGGTGACGCCGCGCCCCGGCGGGCGTATATCTGGGGCATGCGCGCGTTTTGGCGAAACCTGTTCGCGGCCCCGCCGCCCCCCGACCGCCCGGCGGCCGACCTCGCGGTCGCGGCCCTGCTGGTCGAGGCCGCGCGGTCCGACGGCGACTATGTCGACGCCGAGCGGGGGCTCATCGACCGGGTGCTCGCGGCGCTGTTCGACCTCGGGCCGTGGGAGGCCGCGACGCTGCGCGCGCAGGGCGAGGCGGCGCAGGCCGGGGCGTCCGACGTCTGGCGCTTCACCCATGCCGTCAAGACCGGCCTGCCCGAGGACGAGCGCCGCGCCGTGCTCGAGGCGCTGTGGGCGGTGGCGCTGGCCGACGGGGCGCGCGACCCGCATGAGGACGCGCTGATCCGCCAGCTTACGCCCCTGCTGGCGCTGACCGACCGCGACAGCGCGCACGCCCGCCGCCGCGCCGCCGGCGAGGGATAGAGCCGCGGTCCGATAGCGACATCGCGCGATGTCGCGAACCGGCGCGCATCGCGCGGCCGGCGCGCTGCTATCGGCGGTGCGCGCGTCGCTCCGCGCGGGGGTCCGCCCCCCTTCGCTCCAGCCCGGCGGGCGGCCCGGCGCATATCCGGGAGATCGCGCGGCCATGATGCTCGTGCGTTGCTATCTCGCGCCCTCCGCCATCGAGGGCCTCGGCGTCTTCACCCGCGAACCCATCGCCAAGGGACAGGTGATGTGGCGCTTCGACCGCGACTTCGACCGCATCATCGCGGTCGAGGCGATCCGCGCCGCGCCCGCGCACATGCGCGAGTTCATGGAGCGCTACACCTATCCGCTCTACACCGACCGCGAGAACTACGTCGTGCTGGACGCCGACGAGGGGCGGTTCATGAACCATTCGGACGATCCCAACTGCGTCTTCCCCGCCGACGGCGAGATCGGCTGGGCGGCCCGGGACATCGCGGCGGGCGAGGAGTTGACCTGCGACTACGCCCTGTTCTGCCTGCACGGGATCGAGCTCCAGCCCTCGCGCCACGAGGTCGGCAGCCGCGCGGCGTGAAGCGGCGGGCGGTCGGCGGACGCGCTCAGCGCTCGATCCACACGGCCTCGGCATTCTCCTGCCAGCCCTCGCGGTGCAGCAGGGGCGTGTCGTGTTCGGCCTCCGGCCAGCCGAGGCACAGCCAGGCGGCGAACGCCCAGCCCGGGGGGGCGTCGAGCAGCCGCTCGATCCGCTCGGGCCGCAGGATCGAGACCATGCCGACCCCGAGGCCGAGAGTGCGCGCCGCCAGCCACAGGGTGTGGATGGCCATCGCCGTCGACTGCCCCAGCGTGGCGGGCATGGTGCGCCGCCCCAGACCGTGCCCCTGCGACGGATCCGCCACCGTGAACACCGCAAGCTGCTCGGGTGCGCGGTCGAGGCCCGCGAGCTTCAGTCGACCGTAGGCGTCGGCCCGCGCCCCGGCATAGCCGGCCGCGGCCTCGGCGTTGCAGGCCTCGAACTCGGCGCGCACGGCGGCGCGCAGGGCGGCGTCGCGCACGCGCATCACCCGCCAGGGCCGCGCGTTGCCCACCGACGGGGCCAGCGCCATCGCGTGCGCCAGCCGCGCCAGCATCGCCTCCGGCACGGGGTCGGCGCGGAAATGGCGCACGTCGCGCCGCCAGCGCAGCAGATGCAGCAGCCGCCGGAACTCCCCCTCGCCGCCGGGCGCGTCCCCCGCCGCGTCCGGCGGCGGCGCGACGCCGCTCATCCGGCCGGCGGGCGGCGGAAATCGCCGAAGGACGCGAGGTCCACCCGCTCCACGTCGCGCAGCAGGGCGATGAACCCCGCCGCCTGATGCGCAGCCAGCGCGCGGCCCTTGTCGGCCGTGGCCAGATGCGCCTCGCCCACCGTGCCGTCCGGGTTCAGGTCGGACGAGATCCAGCCATAGGCCGCGGGACCCGTGGGCCGCAGCCAGGCGTGGTTGTGCATGGCTTCAGCGGAGGACGGGAAATCGGCCGCCTTCTCCATCCGCACCAGATCGGGGCGGAAATGCAGCATCAGCGAGGTCTCGACGTCGCCGCCATGGATGCCGTAGGTCCGCTCGCGCTCCGAGAACAGGCCCTGCGGCTGGCCGAAGGCCCCCCATTGCACCTTCACCGCCAGCATGCCCGCGCGCACCCGCAGCTCGCGCGCCACGATGCCGATGATGTCGAGGTTGCCGCCATGGGAGTTGGCGATCACCAGCTTGCGCACGCCCGCGCGCGCCACCGACAGGCCGATCTCGATCCACAGCTCGGCCGCCACCGCGTAGGGGATGGTCAGGGTGCCGGGGGCGTGCAGGTGCTCGTTGGACTTGCCCACCGCCTGCACCGGCAGGATGCGCACGTCCAGGTCGCCCGGATCGGCGGCCATCACGGCGGCCAGCATGCCCCGCGCGATCTCGGTGTCCACGCTGACCGGCAGGTGCGGCCCATGCTGCTCGTGCGCCGCGGTCGGCAGCACGGCGATGGTGCGCTCGGGATCGATGCCCTCGAAATCGCGCGTGGTGAAGTCGCCCCACCAGCCGATCACGGCCGCACCGGGACGTAGCTGCGCATCTTGCCGGGGTTCAGCAGGCCCATCGGGTCCACCTCGGCCTTGAAGCCCATCTGGTCGGCCTCGGCGCGCTTGTGGCGGCTGCCGTCCTCCAGCGTCACGACATGGGGGTTGGCCACCATCACGCCGCGGCTTTCGTGGAAGGCGATGATCTCGGCCAGCCGCTCGTCGGTGGTGTAGCGGATCACCGGCAGCGCCGAGGCCGAGAGACGGCCGCCGAAGCGGATGATCTCGCAATGGGGGATCAGCTCGTCGGGGAAGGCGGCGGCGGTCTCGGCCACGGCCTCGAGCAGCCGGTCATGCGGATAGAGGCACTGCAGGTAGGTCACGCCCCGGTCGGCCTTCAGCATCTGCAGCGTGGTGTGGTTCCAGCTGTATTCGTAGAGCGGCACCCGCCCCGCCCCCTCGTCGGTCGGGGCCTCGTGAGTCAGCCGCCCGCCATGCGCGGCCAGCAGGTCGCGGAACGCCTCCATCGAAGGCTCGGCGATCATGCCCAGCACCACCGCCGCGCCCTCGGGGCAATGCGCCGCCATCGGGCCGAAGAAGGACGGCAGGGGCCAGGCGACGGGCGACAGCAGCTTCTTCACCACGCCGTCGGCCATGCCCGCGGCCTGCCCGAAACGCAGGGCGGCCGCGAAATCGTCGAAGGCCGCGATCACGTCGATCCATGCCCAGCGGTTGGCGAGCGGCATCTCGAGTTCGGTGATGATGCCCGTGGTGCCGTAGGCGCGGTTGACCTTCTGCGCCGCATCGCCCCGCAGCGACAGCACCCGCGGTTCGGGCTCGACCGTCACCACGCGCGCGGCGAGGATGTTGCCGGGCTCGCGCAGCCCGCCCCAGGTCACCGAGCCGACGCCGCCCGAACCGCCCGCCACGAAGCCGCCTATGGTGGCGGTGCGCTTGGTCGAGGGGTGCATGCGCAGCTCCCACCCCGTCTCGGCCAGCGTCTGGTCGATCACGCCCATCTTCGCGCCGGGCTCGACGCGCAGCCAGCCGGGGCGCACGCCGCGGATGGCTGTCATGGCGGTCATGTCGAGCAGCACGCCGCCCGACAGCGGCACGCACTGCCCGTAATTGCCGGTCGCCCCGCCGCGCACCGTCAGCGGCACGCGCCGGCGCGCGCAGGCGGCCGCGACGCGGATCACCTCGGCCTCGCTGCGGGGGGTGACCAGCAGCTCGGCGCTCAGGCCGCTCAGCTGGCGGTTCAGGATCGGCGAATACCAGAAGAAATCGCGCGAGCGCTTGCGCAGCACGGCCGGGTCGTCGGTCAGTTCCAGCCCGTCGAGATCGAGCCTGAGGGCGGCGAGCGCGGCCTCGCGGGGTATGGCGTCCATGGCGGCTGTGTCCTGCAGTTTTGATGGGCGGAACCCTAGGTCGTTCGCGCCGCGGCGCAAGAAGCGCCCCGGCGGCTCGGACCGCCGTCATGGGGGATCGCGCCGCGCCCGCGGATGCGCCGCGGCGTGGATCGCGGCAAGGCGCGGCGCATCCACCGCGGCATAGATCTGGGTGGTGGACAGCGAGGCGTGGCCCAGCAGGTCCTGGATGGCGCGCAGGTCGCCCCCCGCGGCCAGCAGATGCGTGGCGAAGGCGTGGCGCAGGGCGTGGGGCGTCGCGGTCGCGGGCAGGCCCAGGCCCTGCCGCGCCGTCTCCATGGCCTTCTGCACCAACCGCGCCGCCAGCGGCCCGCCGCGCACGCCGCGAAACAGCGCCGCCTCGGGCGCGAGCGCCCAGGGGCATATGGCGCGGTAGGCCTCGACCGCCGCCCGCGCCGCCGGCAGCACGGGCACGAGGCGCGTGCGCCCGCCCTTGCCCGCGACCCGCAGCACCTCCGGCAGCGGCGCATCGGCCCCGCGCAGCGCCATGGCCTCGCCGATGCGCAGGCCGCAGCCCCAGAGCAGCGTCAGCACGGCGGCGTCGCGCGCGCCGACCCATGGCTGGCGCGCGTCGTCCCCGACCGCGGCGATCAGGTCGCGCGCCGCCGCGACGGTGACGGGGCGCGGCAGCCGGCGCGGCGCGGACGGCCCGCGCAGCGCGAGCGCGGCGGGGGCCTCGGCCCCTTCCGCCTCGGCCAGCCAGCGGTGGAAGCCCCGCACCGCCGACAGGGCGCGCGACAGCGACCGCGGCGACAGGCCCCGCGCCCGCGCATCGGCCATGAAGGCGCGCAGGTCGGTCTGCGCGATCGCCCCCAGCGCCGCGGCATCGGGGACGGCCCCGCGATGGCGGGCCAGAAAGCCGAGATACCCGCGCAGGTCCGCGCCATAGGCCGCAAGCGTGCGCGGCCGCGCCCCCTTCGCCGCCGACAGCGCGGCGAGGAAGCGCGGCGCCAGCGCGTCGGCGGCGGACGGGGCCTCGGCTTCGCAGGGCCCGTCGGAACCTGGGGCAGCGCGGCCGGCGCCGCGCGCCGCGGCCGCGCGGGTCGGGGCATCGCCGCCCCCGGCACGGGCGCGGTCCTGCGGCGCCGGCGGGCCGTCCGTGGCGCGCGCGGTCCCGCCGCCGGAGGCGGCGGCGGGCGCGGCCCGCCCCTTCACGCCAGCCAGCGCCGCAGCGCGCGCGCGGCGACGCCGCCGAGGAAGGCCACGAGGTCGGCCCCGTGCTCGGGCGAGAACCGCGCCGGGTCCGCGGCGGCGAAGGCCAGCAGCCCGCGCCGCCCGTCGCCCAGGTCCAGCGCCACCAGCGCCTCGGACCCGGCCGCCCCGGCATCCTCGCCCCACAGCAGTTCGGCCTCCGGGGGCGCGGGGCGCAGCCAGACGCCCTCGCGCCCGTCCGCATCGCCCAGCGCCAGATAGGCGGCGATCCCCTCGGGCGGCAGAAGCACCACGGCGGCCGACCCGTCCCCCGCCAGCGCGGGGGGCGGCGCCTCGGCCTCCAGCGCCAGCCGCGCGAGGTCGAGCGACAGGATCGCCGGCGCCGCATCGGCCAGCGCCCGCAGGAAGCCGGGGCCGTCGGGCGCGTCGAGCAGCGCGAGCGCCGCGCGGTGCACCTGGCTGACGCCGGCGAGGTTCTCGTAGGCGGCGGCGATGACGCGACTGTGGGTCTCCTCAAGCCGGGCGAGCCGCATCTCCAGCCGCTTGACCAGCGCCCCGCGCAGGTCGACCACGTTGCGCCCCGCCACGCCGTCCGCCGCGATCAGCGCCGTCATCACGGCGGCATCGTCGAGGATCAGCCCGGGGCGGGCGATGACGGCGGCGCGCAGCGCGTCCGGGTCCGGGGTCGCGCCGGGCGCGGCCGCAGGTCCGGCGGTGGCGGCGGCGTCCGCGCCGGACCCAGGCCGAAGCTCCGCGCCAGCCCCGGATGCATGCTCGGCGGGGCCGCTCACGCGCCGGCCTTCGCGATGGCCTGACCCGTCCGCGCCCAGTCGGCGAGGAAGATCTCGAGGCCCTTGTCGGTCAGCGGGTGTTCGGCCAGCTTGCGCAGCACCGCGGGGGGCAGGGTCGCGACGTCGGCCCCGATCTTCGCCGCATCGCGCACATGGTTCACGCTGCGGATCGAGGCGGCGAGGATCTTGGTGCGGTAGCCGTAATTGTCGTAGATCTGGCGGATGTCGGCGATCAGGTCCATGCCTTCGAGATGGATGTCGTCCAGCCGGCCGATGAAGGGCGAGATGAAGGTCGCGCCCGCCTTGGCGGCCAGCAGCGCCTGCGTCGCGGAGAAGCACAGCGTGACGTTGACCATGAAGCCCTCGCCGGTCAGCGCCTTGCACGCCTTCAGCCCCTCCCAGGTCAGCGGCAGCTTCACGGCGATGTTGGGCGCGATGGCCGCCAGCGTGCGCCCCTCGGCGATCATGTCCGGGGCCTCGGTGGCGACGACCTCGGCCGAGACGGGGCCGGGGATCAGGTCGCAGATCTCGCGGGTGACCTCGATGATGTCGCGCCCCGCCTTCAGGATCAGCGAGGGGTTCGTGGTGACCCCGTCCACCATGCCGGTGGCGGCGAGGTCGCGGATCTCGGCGATGTCCGCGGTGTCGACGAAGAACTGCATGGCGCGGTGCCTCCCATGGGGTCCGTCCCTTCCTACCCCGGCCGCCGGCCTGCCGCCAGCGGCCGCGCGATGAGCGGTCCGCCCCGCACCGTCCGTGTGGCGCTGCCGCTGCCGCTGGACGGGCCGCTCGACTACGCCGTGCCCGACGCGTGGGAGACGCCCGCGCCCGGCGCGCTGGTCGAGGCGCCGGTGGGCAGGGGCCTCGCCATCGGCGTGGTCTGGGGGGCGGGCGATTGGGCCGGGGATCCGGCGAAGCTGCGCCCGCTGGCGCGCGCGCTGCCCGAGCCGCCGCTGCCCCCGGGCCTGATGCGCTTCCTCGCCCGGGCCGCCGACTACACCCTGACGCCCCCGGGGCTGATGGCGCGGCTGGCCACCCGCGCGCCGGGCCTGGGCGAGCCGCCGCCCATGCGCGACGCCTATGCGCCCGGCGCCCGGCCGCCCTCGCCCGCGACGCCCGCGCGGGCGCGGGTGCTCGCGGCGCTGGCCGAACAGGGCGGCGCGCCCATGGCCCCGGTCGCGCTGGCGCGCGCCGCGGGCGTGTCGGCGGGCGTGCTGTCGGCGATGGCGGCGCAGGGCGCGCTGGCGCGGGTGCGGCTGGGGCGCGACGCCCCCTACCCCGCGCTCGACCCGTCGCGCCCGGGCCGGCCGCTGTCGCCGGCGCAGGCCGGGGCGGCCGCGGCGCTGCGCGCGCAACTGGGCGCGGAAGGCTGGGGCACGGCGCTGCTGCGCGGCGTCACCGGATCCGGCAAGACCGAGGTCTACCTCGAGGCCGCGGCCGAGGCGCTGGCCCGCGGCCGGCAGGCGCTGATCCTGCTGCCGGAGATCGCGCTGACCGCCGGGTTCCTCGCCCGCGTGGCCGAGCGCTTCGGGGCCGAGCCGCCGCAATGGCATTCCGGCGTCGCGCCGGCCGAGCGGCGGCGGCTGTGGCGCGCGGTCGCGCGCGGCGGGGCCGGGCTGGTGGTGGGCGCGCGCTCGGCGCTGTTCCTGCCCTTCGCGGCGCTGGGGCTGATCGTCGTCGACGAGGAGCACGACGCCGCCTACAAGCAGGAGGACGGCGTCCTCTACCACGCCCGCGACATGGCCGTGCTGCGCGCCGCCTGCGAGGGGGCGCGGGCCGTGCTCGCCTCGGCCACGCCGTCGCTGGAAAGCTGGGTCAACGCCGCGCAGGGCCGCTACGACCGGCTCGACCTGCCCGAACGCTTCGGCGCCGCCGGCCTGCCGCGCCTCGTGGCCGTGGACCTGCGTCGCGCGGGCCTGCCGCGCGACCGCTGGATCGCGCCGGCGCTGGCCCGGGCGGTGGCGGAACGGCTGGAGGCCGGCGAGCAGTCTCTGCTGTTCCTCAACCGCCGGGGCTATGCGCCGCTGACCCTGTGCCGGGCCTGCGGGCATTTCTTCGAATGCCCCGACTGCGACGCGCGGCTGGTCGAGCACCGCTTCCGCGCCCGCCTCGTCTGCCACCAGTGCGGCCATGCCGAGCCCGTTCCCGCCGCCTGCCCCGCCTGCGGCGCGACGGACCGCCTGCACGCCACCGGCCCGGGGGTCGAGCGGCTGGCCGAGGAGGCCGCGGCGCTGTGGCCGCAGGCCCGCATCGCCGTGCTGTCCTCGGACGGCGCGGAGGGGCCGGCGGGCCTGCGCGCGCAGGTCGAGGCCATCGCCGAAGGCGCGGCCGACGTGGTGATCGGCACCCAGATCGTGGCCAAGGGCCACAATTTCCCGCTGCTGACGCTGGTGGGCGTGATCGACGCCGATCTGGGGCTGCAGAACGGCGACCTGCGCGCGGCCGAGCGCAGTTTCCAGCTGATCCGCCAGGTCTCCGGCCGCGCCGGGCGGGCCGACCGTCCCGGCCTGGCGCTGGTGCAGACCGTCGCGCCCGAGCATCCGGTGATGCGGGCGATCCTCGCGGGCGACGAGGAGGCGTTCCTCGCCCGCGAGGCCGAGGCGAGGCGCGCCGCCGGCATGCCCCCCTTCGGCCGCCTTGCCGCCGCCATCCTGTCCGGCCCCGACGAGGCGCGGGTCTGGGCCGCCGCGCAGGCGCTGGCGCGGCAGGCCCCGCTGCTCGAGGCGCAGGGCGTGCGGCTGTTCGGCCCGGTCGCGGCGCCCGTGGCGCGGATCCGCGGGCGCTGGCGCGTGCGGCTGCTGGCCAAGGCCCCGCGGGGCGCGCCGCTGCAGGCCGCGCTGCGGGCCTGGGCGGCGGCGGCGCGCCCGCCCGCGTCGGTGCGCCTGAGCCTCGACATCGATCCCCAGAGCTTCCTCTGAAACGCCCCTCCGCGGCCGGGCGCGTGCGGCGATGAGTCCACCCGGGCGCGACCGCCGCCGATTCCCGCGAAACCGTTGTGGCTGCGGGAGTAAGGCGCATCTGCCGCGCTGCGGCGCCACAGTTGCGGGCCATGGGGGCCTATGCTACCCACCCGCTCACTTCTCTCCGGCGGCCGCCCGGCCGCGCCCAGAGCCCCGGGGCAGACGCCCGCCGCGGGACCAGCCGAAGGGTCGCTCGTGTCCGACGCCTCTCCCGATACCGCTCCCGCCTCGGGCGTCTCCGGCCGCTACGCCACCGCGTTGTTCGAGATCGCCGATGAATCCGGCGCGCTCGAGGCGGTGGAGGCGCAGCTCGCGACGCTGGGCGCGGCGCTGACCGACAGCGACGACCTGCGCGCGCTCGTGGCCTCGCCCGTCTACAGCCGCGAGGAACAGGGCCGCGCCATGTCCGCGGTCTGCGCCGCGCTCGGCATCGGCGCGCCGGTGGCGGGCCTTGTCGGGCTGATGGCGCAGAACCGCCGCCTGTTCGCGCTGGCCGACGTGATCCGCGGCTTCGGGGCCATGCTGGCCAAGAGGCGCGGCGTGGTGTTCGCCGAGGTCCGCAGCGCGCGGCCTCTCGGCCCTGCCCAGCGCGCTGCGCTGCAGCAGACGCTGAACGATGTCGCCGGCGCGACGGTCTCGCTGACCGAGACGGTGGACGAGACGCTGATCGGCGGTCTCGTCGTCAGGGTCGGCTCGAAGATGATCGACAGCTCGATCCGTTCGAAGCTGGATAAAATGCAGACCGCCATGAAAGAGGCCGGCCTATGACCATTCACGCCTCCGAGATCTCCGCGATCCTCAAGGAGCAGATCAAGAACTTCGGCCAGGAGGCGCAGGTCGACGAGGTCGGTCGCGTGCTGTCCGTGGGCGACGGCATCGCCCGCGTGCACGGGCTCGACAACGTCCAGGCGGGCGAGATGGTCGAGTTCCCCGGCGGCGTGCGCGGCATGGCGCTGAACCTCGAGACCGACAATGTCGGCATCGTGATCTTCGGCGACGACCGGGCCATCAAGGAAGGCGACGTCGTCAAGCGCACCAACGCCATCGTGGACGTGCCGGTGGGCCGGGGCCTGCTGGGCCGCGTGGTCGACGCGCTGGGCGACCCGATCGACGGCAAGGGCCCGATCATGTTCGAGCGGCGCGCCCGCGCCGACGTGAAGGCCCCCGGCATCATCCCGCGCAAGTCGGTGCACGAGCCGATGGCTACGGGCCTCAAGGCCATCGACGCGCTGATCCCCATCGGCCGCGGCCAGCGCGAGCTGATCAT
>DAIPIU010000078.1:0-11856 GCA_036770645.1 Rubrimonas sp.
GCCTCGGCGGCCTCGACGGCCTGCGCGCGCGCCCGCTCGGCCTCGGCCGCGGCGCGCCAGGCGGCGCGGGTCCGGGCGCGCAATGCGTCGGTCGCGGCGAAGGCGTCGAGCAGGGGGCGGTGGCCGGCGGCGTCCAGCAGCCCGCGGTCGTCGTGCTGGCCGTGCACCTCGACCAGCGTCTCGCCCATCGCGCGCAGCGTCTCGACGCTCGCGCGCTGGTCGTTGACGAAGGCGCGGCTGCGGCCGTCGGGGGTCAGCACCCGCCGCAGCGTCAGCTCGTCCTCCGCGAGGGACAGCCCGGCCTCGTCGAGCAGGGCGCGCGCGGGGTGGCCGGGCCCGATCTCGAAGGCCGCCGTCACCGTGCCCTGCGCCGCGCCCGGCCGCACGGCGTCGGCGCGGCCCTTGCGCCCCAGCGCCAGCCCCAGCGCATCGAGCAGGATCGACTTGCCCGCGCCGGTCTCGCCGGTCAGCACCGTCAGCCCGGGCCCGAAATCGAGGTCCAGCGCCTCGATAAGCGCGACGTCGCGGACCGAAAGGGCGCGCAGCACCGCCGCGCCCCCGGTCAGAGCCACTCGCCCCGGACCACCTGCCGATAGGCCCGCGCCGCCCAGGACCGCGAGCGGTCGGGCGGCGCGAGGTTCGAGCCGGTCAGCAGGTCGTAGCTGGCGGCATACCAGTCCGAGCCGGGGAAGTTGTGGCCCAGCACCGCCGCGGCCGCCTGCGCCTCGGTCGAAAGACCCAGCGCGAGGTTGGCCTCGACGATGCGGTGCAGCGCCTCCGGCGTGTGGCTGGTGGTCTGGAAGCTTTCGATCACGGCGCGGAACCGGCCGATCGCGGCGACGTTGTGGCCGTTCTTCAGGTAGAAGCGGCCGATCTCCATTTCCTTGCCGGCCAGGTGGTCGTTGGCGAGGTCGAGCTTCAGGCGCGCGGACCGGGCGTATTCGCTGTCGGGATAGCGGTTCACCGTCTCGCGCAGGGCGGCGAGCGCGTCGCGCGTCTCGCGCTGGTCGCGCCCGACATCGACGATCTGGTCGTAATGGCTCAGCGCGATGATGTACTGCGCCTCGGCCGCCTGCGGGTCCGCGGGGTAGAACTGCAGGAAGCGTTCGGCCGCCAGCCGCGCCTCGGTGAAGCGGCGGGCGCGGTAATTCTCCTGCGCCGAGCGTATCATCGCGCTGCGCGCCAGCGTGGAATAGGGATGCAGGCGCTCGAGGTCGTCGAACAGCGCCGCGGCGTCGGCGTGCCGGCCCTCCGCGGCCGCGGCCTCGGCGTCGGCGAAGATGGCGTCGGCGGGCAGCGTGCTGTCGACCAGGGAGTCGTCGTCCGAGCAGGCCGCCAGCAACGCGAGGGCGGCGGCCGCCAGCGCGGCGCGGGCGCGGAAGGGGCGGCGGGCTTTGACGGTCATCGAGCGCTCTCCCGAGGGTGCGCGGCGCGCCGCGAGGCGGGCGCCGCGGCGCGGGATTAGCACGGTTCGGGCGCGGGGCCCAAGACCGGCCGCGTCACTCCGCGGCGATGGCCGTCAGGGGGGGCGCGTCGCGCCCGGCCGGCAGGGCGGGGTGGCCGGCGACCGTCTCGATCCGGAAGGAGGCGGGCGCGGCGTGCAGCTTTCGCAGCAGGGCGTTGGTCAGGCCGTGCCCGGCCTTCTCGCCGACATAGCGGCCGATGATCGGCATGCCGGCCAGCGCGAGGTCGCCCACCGCGTCCAGCGCCTTGTGGCGCACGAACTCGTCCGACCGGCGCAGGCCGCCCGGGTTCAGCACCGCGCCCTCGTCGACCACCACGGCGTTGTCGAGCGAACCGCCGCGCGCGAGGCCGGCTGCGCGCAGCGCCTCGATCTCGGGGCGGCGCACGAAGGTGCGGCTGTCGGCCAGGCCGGCCGCGAAGCTCTCGGGCGTCACCGCGAGCGCCACGCTCTGGCGCCCGATGGCGGCCTCGGCGAAATCGATGCAGAAGGCGACCTCGAAGGCGTCGGCGGGCCGCAGCGCGGCGCGCGCGTCGCCCATCGCCACCACGACCGGCTTCAGCACGCGGATCGCGCGGCGCGGCACGTCGACGAAGGACAGGCCGACCGACAGGATGGCCTCGACGAAGGGCTTGCTGCTGCCGTCCATGATCGGGACTTCCGGCCCGTCGATGTCGATGCGGGCGTTGTCGACCCCGAGGCCGGAGAGCGCCGCCATCACGTGCTCGACCGTCGACACGGTCACGCCGTCGGCGTTGCCGATGCGGGTGTTGAGGCGCGTGTCGCAGACGGCGTCCCAGCGGGCCGGCACGATCTGGTCGCGGTCCGCGACATCGATGCGGCAGAAGCGGATGCCGGTGCCGGCGGGGGCGGGGCGAATGGTCAGGCGGGACGGATGGCCGCCGTGCAGGCCGACGCCGACGAAGGAGACCGACCGGTTCAGCGTGCTCTGCATGGCTCGTTCCTCGCACCTGCGGCGGGCGTCGAGGCCCGTCTCGTTAGGCTCCATTAAGGACCGGGGGCCGCGCATCACAAATCAAGGTTTGTTACGCATTGAAACATGGCCGCCGCTTCTATGGACGGACAAATCGCATCGCATCTCGTGGCGCCGCAGCAAAAGTAACGCGCCCGTGAACAGGCGTTAACGCTGCGATCGGCCGATGGGACGACTGGTTCGCGCCGCCCCGGGTCGGGGGCGGCGCGCGCGGTCGCGCCTGTCCGCTCGGTCGGCCTGTCCGCTCAGTTGGCCTGGCGGCGCAGGAAGGCGGGGATCTCCATGCGCATGTCCTCGTCGTCGCGCGGGTCCGCGGCGGGGCGCGGGGCGGCGGCGGGGGCCGGCGGCTCCTTGCGCAGGGCGGCGGAGGTGAAGGGGCTCTCCTTCTCCCGCGCCGCGGCGCCGGTCATGCGGTGGATCAGGTTGTTGAAGCCGAAGCGCGGCGCGCGGTCGTCCTCGCGCGGCGCGGGCACGGGCCGGTTGATCGCCGCGGCGCGCGGCGCGGGCTCGCCGCCGCGCTCGGCCGCGACGAAGGGGTTGTCGCGGGCGGGCTCGGGCGCGGGGGCCGGGGCGGGGCGGACCAGCGACCCGTCGTCCAGGTCGAACAGCCCGTCGTCGGCGAAGCCATTGGACTCGGGCGCGGCGAACAGGTTCGACGCCGACGCCGCCGCCGGCGCGAAGGCCTCGGCGGGCCGGGCGGGCTCCGCCGCCGCGCGCGCGGCGGCGACGGGGGGCCGGGCGGCCGCCGGGCGCTGGGGCTCGGCGCGCGTCTCCGGGCGCGCCGTCTCGATGCGGACGGTCTCGGGCCGGGCCGTCTCGGCCCGCGCGGGGGCGGAAGGCGTCTCGGCGCGGGCCAGCGCCGCGTCGATGCCGGTGGCCACCACCGACACGCGCATGACGTCCTTCATCTCGGGGTCCAGCGTGGACCCGACGATGATGTTGGCGTCGGGGTCCACCTCGGCGCGGATGCGGTTGGCCGCCTCGTCCAGCTCGAACAGCGTCAGGTCGTAGCCGCCGGTGATGTTGATCAGCACGCCGCGGGCGCCCTTCAGCGACACCTCGTCCAGCAGGGGGTTGGCGATGGCCTTCTCGGCGGCGTCGATGGCGCGGGTCTCGCCGCTCGCCTCGCCGGTGCCCATCATGGCCTTGCCCATCTCGTCCATCACCGCGCGCACGTCGGCGAAGTCGAGGTTGATCAGGCCGGGCCGCACCATCAGGTCGGTCACGCCCTTCACGCCCTGGTACAGCACGTCGTCGGCCATCATGAAGGCTTCGGCGAAGGTCGTGCGCTCGTTGGCGATGCGGAACAGGTTCTGGTTGGGAATGATGATCAGCGTGTCCACGACCTGCTGAAGCTGCTCGATGCCGCCCTCGGCCAGCCGCATGCGGGTGGTGCCCTCGAACTGGAAGGGCTTGGTCACGACGCCGACGGTCAGGATGCCCATCTCGCGCGCCGCGCGCGCGATCACCGGCGCGGCGCCCGTGCCGGTGCCGCCGCCCATGCCGGCGGTGATGAAGCACATGTGCGAGCCCGCGAGGTTGTCGACGATGGCCTCGAGGCTCTCCTCCGCGGCCTGCGCGCCGACCTGCGGCTTGGCGCCGGCCCCCAGCCCCTGCGTCACGCCCGAGCCGAGCTGCAGCTTTCGCGCGGCGCTGCTCTGCTGCAGCGCCTGGGCGTCGGTGTTGGCGACCACGAACTCGGCGCCGTCCAGCGCCTTGGCGATCATGTTGTTGACCGCATTGCCGCCGGCGCCGCCGACGCCGAACACGGTGATGCGGGGGCGGAGATCGAGGCTCTCCGCGGGCTTCAGAGTCAGGGCCATGATGTCCGCCTGTAAAGGGTTGCTGCTGCTCGGTCGTCGTTTGTTGTCGTTGTCGCTTCGGTCGCGCGTCTCGGTCTTGGGCGGGGGGCGCGCGCCCCTCACCAGTTGTCCTGGAACCAGCGCATGGCGCGGGCCACGCGGCCGCGGCCCGAGGGCGCGAGCGGCATGTCGAAGTCCCACGCCTCGTCCTGCGGGCGCGCGGCGTGGATCGACAGGCCGACCGCGGCCGCGAAGGCCGGGCCGGAGAAGTTCTGCGGCAGGCCCGCGATGCGCAGCGGCCGCCCGATCCGGGCGCGGCGGCCGAGGATGCGCTGCGCGGCCTCCTCGAGGCCGGGCATCTGGGCCCCGCCGCCGGTCAGCACGATGCGCCGGCCCGGCATGTGCTCGAACCCCGCGGCGCGCAGCCGGTCGCGCACCGTCTCGAGCGTCTCCTCGAGCCGGGGCCGGATCACGCCGATCAGCACGGCGCGGCTGATGCGGCGGCGGTCGGACGGGTCGGGGTCGCCGACATTCGGGGCCTCGATCAGCTCGCGGTCGTCGGCCCCCGTCGCCACCGCCCCGCCATGCACGGTCTTGATGCGCTCGGCCTGCACCGTTCCCATCGCCAACCCTTGCGCGATGTCCAGCGTGATGTGGTCGCCGCCGATGCGGCAGCTGTCGGCGTGGATCAGGTGGCCGCGCAGGAAGATGGAGATGCCCGTCGCGCCCGCGCCCATGTCCACGCAGGCCGCGCCGAGCTTCTGCTCGTCCTCGACCAGCGCCGAAAGGCCCGCGGCATACGGGGCCGCCACCACCCCCGCCAGCTCGAGGTCGCAGCGCCGCACGCATTGGGCGAGGTTGCGCAGCGGTCCCGACGCGACCGTCAGCACATGCATGTCGACGCCGAGGCGCGAGCCGGTCATGCCGCGCGGATCCGTCAGCCCGTCCACCCCGTCGAGCGCGAAGTTCACCGGCTGGGCGTGCAGGAGTTCCCGCCCCTCGGGCCGCGGGGGCAGGCGGCAGGCGGCCACCGCGCGGGCGATGTCGCGCGCGCCGGCCTCGACGCCCTCGATCAGCGCCGCGCCCGAGGCCGCCTCGCTGCGCGGGCGCGCGCCCGACAGGCAGGCGATCACCTGGTCCACGCGCTCGCCCGCGGTCTTTTCCGCCAGTTCCAGCGCGGTGCGGATCGACCGGCAGGCCTCCTCCATCTCGACGATCTCGCCCAGCCGCACCCCGCGCGAGCGCTGCACGCCCGCCCCGATGATGCGCAGCGCCCCGAACACGTCGTGCCCGGCCCCGTGCTCCGCCTGCGCGCGCGCCAGCCGCGCCGCGTCGACGCGCAGGATCAGGCAGACGGTCTTGGCGCTGCCCACGTCGAGCACCGCCACCAGCCCCCGGCGCAGCGCGGCGCGGAGCTTGTCGCGCATCGCGCGCATCGGGCCGAGCGGTGGGGTCATGCGTCGCGGCCTCGGTCCGAAGCGGTGCGCCGCGCCGCCATGGCGGCGACGGCGCGGGGATGAAGGCGGATGGTCGGCCGCGCGGGCAGGCGCAGGTCGAGCGCGAGGATGTCGCGGTCGAACAGCCCGGCCTCGCGCGCCAGCGCGGCCGCGCGGGCCATGGCGGCGGCGGGTTCGTCCATCGGCAGCAGGATGGTCATGCCGCGGTCGAGCGCCACGTCCCAGCGCCGCCCGCCCACGCGCACCAGCCCGCGGATCCGCGGCGCGAGCGGGCCGGCCGCCGCGACCACCGCCAGCGCCTCGGCCACGGCGCGGTCGGCCCCGGGCCCGACGACCAGCGGCAGGTCGGGATGGTCGGCCCGCGCGAAGGCCGGGGTGATGACGGCGCCGGTGGCGTCGATCAGCCAGGGCTCGCCGTCGACGCGCCAGACCGCGCGCGCGACGCGCTCGACCACCTCCACGCCCAGCGCCTCGGAGGCCGCCAGCGTCACGCGCGCCGAGGCGACCCAGCCCAGCCCCTCGATGCGCCGGCGCAGCGCCGCCGCGTCGATGGCCAGCGAGGACGCCCCCGGCACGTCGAGCAGCGCCGCGCGGATCTCGGCCTCGACCGCCGGCGAGGCCCCCGCGATCTCGATGCGCGTCACGGCGAAGTCGGACAGGCGCCCCAGCGCCGCGGTCGCGGACGCGCGCCACGCCGCCGCGGCCTCGTGGACGGCCGGGCTGGACCCGAGGAAGGCCGCGAGTCCCGCCAGCGCCAGCGCGGGGATCTGCACGGTGACCGCCCTGCGCACCGCGCGGCGGCGCCAGAGGCGGTTGAGGCGATAGCGCAGCGGCGGCGCCGCGGGCGCCGCCGGCGCAAGCGGGACGGGCGCCGCGAGCATTGGACGGCGGGCGGGGAGGTGGCGGTCGCTCAGCGTCCGCATGACGCGTCCTCCACCATCCAGCGGCACAGGTCGACGAAGCCGATGCCGCAGGCCGCCGCCTGTTCGGGCGCGAGCGAGGTGGGCGTCATGCCCGGCTGGGTGTTGACCTCGAGCAGCACCAGCCCGTCCGCGCCGCGCGCGTCGTCCCAGCGCAGGTCGGCGCGGGTGACGCCGCGGCAGCCGAGCGCCCGGTGCGCCCCGAGCGCGATGTCCATGCAGGCCGCGGACACCGCGGGCGGGATGTCGGCGGGCACGACATGGCGCGAGCCGCCCTCGGCGTATTTGGCGCGATAGTCGTACCAGCCTTCGGCGATGATGTCGGTGACCGTCAGCGCCCGGTCGCCCATCACCGCGACGGTCAGTTCGCGGCCCGGCGCGAAGGCCTCGACCATCAGGGTCGCCGGCGCATCCGGCCCCGGCCGCGGCGGGGCGTTCGCGCCCTCCGGCACGATGGTCACCCCGACCGAGGAGCCCTCGTTGACCGGCTTGACGACGTAGGGCGGGGGCATGAGGTGGCGCGCCGCGATCTCGGCCGGCGCGGCCAGCAGCGAGCGCGCCACGGGCAGGCCGACGCGGGCGAACACGTCCTTGGCTCGGGCCTTGTCCATGGCCAGCGCCGAGGCCGCGACCCCGGAATGGGTGTAGGGCAGGCCCATGACCTCGAGCAGGCCCTGCACGCAGCCGTCCTCGCCCCAGCGCCCGTGCAGGGCGTTGAACACCACGTCGGGCGCAGCCGTGCGCAGCGCGTCCGCAAGGTCGCGCGCGGCGTCGATCTCGACGACGTCATAGCCTGCGGCGCGCAGCGCTGCGGCGCACTCGCGGCCCGACACGAGGGATACCTCGCGCTCGGCCGACCAGCCGCCCTTCAGCACTGCGACGCGGGGAGCCCTGCTCGACATGCCCGCCTCGATGTCGCCGGCGGCTTATGGCGCCCGCCGGTCCTGCGCCGCGGCCGGGTGGACCCCGATCCGCATTACCTCCCACTCTAGCTGGATTCCCGTGGTTAAGAAAACCTTGCTGCGGACCGTTTCGCCCAAATTTTCGAGATCGGCGGCGGTCGCCCCCCCGGTGTTGACCAGGAAATTGGGGTGCATGGGCGACATCTGCGCGCCGCCGAGTTGCATCCCGCGACAGCCGGCCGCGTCGATGAGGGCCCAGGCCGTCATGGCGTGGCTTTCGCCCGGCGCGCCGGTCGACGAGAATCCGGCCGGGTTGCGGAAGGTCGAGCCCGCCGTGCGCGCGCGCACCGGCTGGGTCTCGGCGCGCCGGGCCAGCAGCGCCTCCATGCGCGCCCAGATCGCCTCCGGGTCGCCGGGCGCGCCCTCGAGCACCGCCTCGGTCACGATCATGTCGGGGGCCAGCGCGCTGCGGCGGTAGCCGAAGCCCAGATCCTGGGGCGCGAGACGATGGACGCGGCCCTGCCGGTCCACCACCGTCGCCTCGCGCAGCAGATCCGCGACATAGGCGCCGTAGCAGCCGGCGTTCATCCGCACCGCGCCGCCGATGGTGCCCGGCACGCCGCGCAGGAACTCCAGCCCCGCGACGCCGTAGGTGGCCGCCGCCTTGGCGGCCTGCGCGTCGAGCGTCGCCGCCCCCAGCCGCAGCCCCGTCGCGCCCTCGCGCGCCACGCCCATGAAGCCCCGGCCCAGGCGGATCGCGACGCCCGGCAGGCCGCCGTCGCGCACGATGAGGTTCGAGCCCACGCCCAGCGGCGTCACCGCGATGTCGGGCGGCAGGGCCGCGAGGAAGGCGCACAGGTCGTCGCGGTCGGCCGGCGTCACCAGCGCCTCGGCCGGTCCGCCGACGCGCAGCCAGGTCAGTTCGGACAGCGGCCGCATCGGGTCGACCGTGCCGCGCAGGGGCGGCAGCCGCGCCGCCAGCGCCGCGCCGTCCAGGATGGGCTCCATGCCGTGCCGTCCTCCAAGCCCCGCCGCGCCGCGCGGCCCCGCCTGCCTAGCGCGCGGGCCGGCGGCGCGGCAACCGCGGGGCCGGCGCGCAAGCGTGCGCGCGGCGGGCGCAGGGGGGGGCCGCCGCGCGCTTGCGCGCGCGCGGCGGGCGCGAAGGGGGGGCCGCCGCGCGCTTGCGCGCGCGCGGCGGGCGCGCGACCCTCGGTCCGGGCATTCGGGCACCGGAGGCGGCGGATGGGCGCGGCGCGGCGGGGCGGGCCGCGGGTTCAGGCCGCGGCCGAGCGGCGGGCGGATGCGGCGGTTCATGCGCTGGGCCTCGCCTTCGCGGCGGTGGCGGCGCCGCTGGCGGTCGGGCTCGCGGTCGGCGCGGGCGGGGCGGCGCGCGTCGCGGGCGTGGCGATCTACGCGGCGACCCTCGTGGCGACGCTCGGCCTGTCGGCCGCCTACAACCTGCGCGTCGACAGTCCGCGGCGCGAGTGGCTGCGCCGCCTGGATCATGCGGCGATCTACCTCAAGATCGCGGGGTCCTACACGCCCTTCGCGGTCGCGCCGCTGGCCGATGGCCCCGGCCGGGCGCTGCTGGTCGGCGTCTGGGGCGCGGCGGCGGCGGGCTGCGCGCTCAAGCTGCTGGCGCCGCGGCGGTTCGAGCTTGCCTCGGTCGGCCTCTACCTCGCGCTGGGATGGTCGGGGCTGCTGGTCGCGGGCGATGCCGCGCGGATGCTGTCCGGGACGGCGCTCGCGCTGATCGGGGCCGGGGGCGCGCTGTACAGCGCGGGCGTGGTCTTCCATCTCTGGGACGGACTGCGCTACCAGAACGCCATCTGGCACGGGTTCGGGCTTGCCGCGACGGTCTGCATCTATGCGGCCGTGCTGGTCGAGACCGCCTGACGGGGCGGCCGCCGCCCCCGCCGCGGGGAAGGGGATCCGCCATGTCCGTCGTCGTCATGATCCCGGCGCGCTGGGCGTCGTCGCGCTTTCCCGGCAAGCCGCTCGCGCCGCTGACCGGGGCGACGGGCGTCGCGCGGCCGCTGGTCCTGCGCAGCCTCGACGCCGCCCGCGCGGTGCGCGGCGTCGACCGGGTGCTCGTCGCCACGGACGACGACCGCATCGCCGAGGCCGTGCGCGCGGAAGGGGCCGAAGTCGCCATGACCGCGCCGCAGGCCGCCAACGGCACCGAGCGCTGCGCCGAGGCGCTGGCGGCGCTGTGGCCGCAGCCCGGCCCCGAGCCGGAGATGGTGGTGAACCTTCAGGGCGACGCGCCGCTGACGCCGCCCTGGTTCGTCGAGGCGCTGATCGCGGCGATGCGCGCGCGGCCGGACTCCGGCATGGCGACGCCGGTGCTGCGCTGCGACGCCGACACGCTGGAGGCGCTGCGCGCCGATCGCCGGGCGGGGCGCGTCGGGGGCACGACGGCGGTGCTGGGGCCCGGCGGCCGGGCGCTCTACTTCTCGAAGGAGGTGCTGCCCTACGCCGACCCGTCGCTCGCCTTCGCGGACGCGCCACCGGTCTTCCACCATGTCGGCGTCTACGCCTACCGCCCCGCGGCGTTGCGCGCCTATGCCGGTTGGCCGGCCGGCGCTCTTGAGCGCGCCGAGGGCCTCGAGCAGCTCCGGTTCCTCGAGAACGGCTGCGCCGTGCATTGCGTCGCGGTCGAAGCGCGGGGCACGGCGTTCTGGGAGTTGAACAATCCCACCGACCGCGATCGGGTCGAGGCCGCATTGCGCGCCCGCGGCCTCGTGTGATTGAATCGCCGCATCACCCGATTTTAAGCGTTTTTCGCACTGCAGCAGACCTCTCGCACCGCAATAGAGTCGCGTCGGACCCTGCCCTTGTGGTATCCCTCTCGCAGTCGAGGCAGGGGAGATCGATCATGGACGCGCGTGTGCGAAAGGCTGTGTTTCCGGTTGCCGGCATGGGGACGCGCTTCCTGCCTGCCACCAAGGCCATACCGAAAGAAGTCCTGCCGCTGGTCGACAAGCCCCTCATCCAGTATGCCATCGACGAAGCGCGCGCCGCTGGAATCGACGAATTCATCTTCGTGACCGCGCGCGGCAAGTCCGCTCTTGAAGATTACTTCGACCGCGCGCCCGAGATCGAGCGTTCTCTGCGCGAGAAGAAGAAGGACGATCTGCTCGCGATCCTCGCGACGACCGAGATGTACTCGGGCGCCATCGCCTATGTCAGGCAGCAGGAGGCGCTGGGCCTCGGCCATGCCGTCTGGTGCGCCCGGCGCCTGATCGCCGACGAACCCTTCGCGGTGCTGCTGCCCGACGACGTGATCGAGGCCGACAAGCCCTGCCTCCAGCAGATGGTCGAAGCCTATGCCGAGCATCGCGGCGCGATCGTCGCCGCCATGGAAGTGCCGAAATCGGCGATCTCGAGCTACGGCGTCCTCGACGTGGCCGAGGATCACGGCTCGGTCGTGCGGATGAAGGGCATGGTCGAGAAGCCCAAGGCCGACGCCGCGCCGTCGAATCTGGCGGTCATCGGGCGCTACATCCTGCCGCCGACGGTGATGGACACGCTCGACACCATGGTTTCCAACAACGCGCGCGGGGCCGGGGGCGAGATCCAGCTCACCGACGCCATCGCCGCCGAGATGACGGCCGGCCGCCCGGTTTCCGGCATGCGCTTTGCCGGCCGGCGCTTCGACTGCGGCTCCAAGGCCGGCTATCTCCAGGCGACCGTCGCGTTCGCGCTGGCGCGTCCCGACCTCGCGCGCGAATTCCGCGACTTCCTCGGCGCGACCATGGAACTCGGCCGCGCCGCCGAATGACCGTCGCCGCGTGACGCCGGACCTCAGCCCTCGGCCGGCAGCGATTTCGCCAGCCGGTCGAAAGCCTGCAGCGTCCTGAGCAGCGCGGGCATCCCGTCCAGCGGGATCATGTTCGGCCCGTCCGAAGGGGCGTTGTCGGGATCCTCGTGGGTCTCGATGAACAGGCCCGAGACGCCCACCGCCGCCGCCGCCCGCGCCAGCACCGGGGCGAACTCGCGCTGGCCGCCGCTGCTGGCGCCCTGCCCCCCCGGCTGCTGGACCGAATGCGTGGCGTCGAACACCACCGGCCAGCCGGTGCGCGCCATGATCGGCAGCGCCCGCATGTCGCTGACCAGCGTGTTGTAGCCGAAGCTCGCCCCGCGCTCGCACAGCAGGATGCGCTCGTTTCCGGTGCTGTGGATCTTGGCCGCGACATTGGCCATGTCCCAGGGCGCGAGGAACTGGCCCTTCTTGACGTTGATCGCCGCCCCCGTCTCGCCCGCGGCCAGCAGCAGGTCGGTCTGGCGGCACAGGAACGCGGGGATCTGCAGCACGT
>DAIPIU010000079.1:0-6151 GCA_036770645.1 Rubrimonas sp.
GGACGGCGGACGGGCGGCGCGACCGATGCGAGCGCACGGTTACGCCACGGCCGCCCCCCCCACAACGGGACGGCGCGCCGCAGCAAGCGGGCCGGCGCGTGTTGTTGCGATGCAGCATGAGGGGCGGCTTGCGCCGGCGGGGCGGATGCGTCCGGAAGCGGCGCCGCGGCGCCTGAAACATGGCGCCGACCCTGCGGCGACAGCGGCTTGCGGCGGCATCTGCCTGGAGATTGGGCGGATGCCGGGTTCCGCATCACGAAATTGTTGCTTTGCCGCGAGGCCCGCTGTCGCAAACAAGCGTGCATGACGTTTTTGGAACCCGGAATTCTGCTCGCGGCGACCCTGGCACTGGGCGGGGTCGGCCTCGAGGACAAGGTGGCGGCGGAGGAGCTCGCCTGCCTGGCCGCGAATGTGTACTTCGAGGCGCGGGGCGAGCCGGCCAAGGGGCAGGCGGCCGTCGCCCATGTCACGCTGAACCGCGCGGCGAGCCACCGCTTCCCCGACAGCGTCTGCGAGGTCGTGGGCCAGCGGGCCGGCCGGTCGTGCCAGTTCAGCTGGGTATGCGACGGCAATCGCAACATGCCGCGCAACGAGGCGGCCTTCCGCCGCGCCATGCGCATCGCCGCCGACGCGCTGGCGCACCGGTCGCCCGACCCGACCGACGGCGCGACCTATTTCGTGGCGACCTGGATCCCCAAGCCGAGCTGGACCGCGCGGCTGACCGAGACGGCCGTGATCGGGGCGCACCGCTTCATGCGGCACTGAGTCATGCGGCCCTGAGCGGGGGAGGGGCGGCGGCCGCCGCCCCTGTCGCACGGCCGGACCGGACCGGGGCGGCCGGGGCCGCCCCTTTCCGCGGTTCAGGCGAGGCCGGGGTCGATGGCCTTGCAGGCCTCCACGAGGCCCTTCACCGCGTCGACCGAGGCCGCGAACATCGCCTGTTCGTCGTCGTTCAGGGCGATCTCGACCACCTTCTCGACGCCGTCCTTGCCGATGATCACCGGGACGCCGACGTAAAGCCCGTCGAGGCCGTATTCGCCCTCGCACCACGCCGCGCAGGGCAGCACCCGGCGCTGGTCCTTCAGATAGCTTTCGGCCATCTGGATCGCGGAGGCCGCGGGGGCGTAGAAGGCCGAGCCGGTCTTGAGCAGGGCCACGATCTCGCCGCCGCCGTTGCGGGTGCGGTGCACGATCTTGTCCAGCCTCTCCTGCGTGGTCCAGCCCATCGCCACGAGGTCGGGCAGCGGGATGCCGGCCACGGTCGAGTAGCGCACCGAGGGCACCATGGTGTCGCCGTGCCCGCCCAGCACGAAGGCGGTCACGTCCTTGACCGACACCTTGAATTCATCCGCGAGGAAATGCCGGAAGCGCGCCGAATCGAGCACGCCGGCCATGCCGACCACCTTGTGCGGCGGCAGGCCGGAGAACTGCTGCAGCGCCCAGACCATCGCGTCGAGCGGGTTGGTGATGCAGATCACGAAGGCGTCGGGCGCATAGGCCTTCAGCGCCCCGCCCACGGCCTTCATGACCTTGAGGTTGATGCCGATCAGGTCGTCGCGGCTCATCCCCGGCTTGCGCGGGACGCCGGCGGTCACAATCACAACGTCCGCGCCCGAGATCGGGGCGTAGGTCGCGGGGTCGTCCGGGGCGGTGCTGACGCCCGACAGCGCGGCGTCGAAGCCGTCGACCGGGGCGCTTTCGGCGATGTCGAGCGCCTTGCCCTGCGGAACGCCCTCGGCGATGTCGACGAGGACGATGTCGCCCATCTCCTTCAGGCCGGCCAGATGCGCCAGCGTGCCGCCGATCTGTCCCGCGCCGATCAGCGCGATCTTCGCTCTCGCCATGCCCGTCTCTCCTCTTGTCGGGGTCGGATGGGGCCGGATACGCCCCGGCCCCCGCCCCGTCCATTGGCGCCTGCGTCGCGGGGCGGGCGGCCCGTCACCGCATGGTCGGGATCGAGAACTCCGCGCCCTCCTTGGTGCCCGAGGGCCAGCGGGCGGTGACGGTCTTGGTGCGGGTGTAGAAGCGGAAGGCGTCCGGGCCGTGCTGGTTGAGGTCGCCGAACATCGATTTCTTCCAGCCGCCGAAGGTGTGGTAGGCGAGCGGCACCGGGATCGGCACGTTCACGCCGACCATGCCGACATTCACCCGCGCCGCGAAGTCGCGCGCGGTGTCGCCGTCGCGGGTGAAGATCGCGGTGCCGTTGCCGTATTCGTGGTCCATCGCCAACCCCAGCGCCTCGTCATAGCTGCGGGCGCGCACCACCGACAGCACGGGGCCGAAGATCTCGGTGCGGTAGATGTCCATGTCGCGGGTCACGCCGTCGAACAGGCAGCCGCCCATGAAGAAGCCGCCCTCGTAGCCCTGCATGCGGAAGTCGCGGCCGTCGACCACCAGCTTCGCGCCCTCGGCCACGCCGCGGTCCACGAGGCCCCGGACGCGCGCCAGCGCCTCGGCCGTGACGAGGGGGCCGAAATCGACGTCGGCGCCGGCGGTCCAGGGCCCGATCTTCAGCGCCTCGACCCGCGGCGCGAGCCTGGCGATCAGGCGGTCCGCCGTCTCCTCGCCGACCGGCACCGCGACCGAGATCGCCATGCAGCGCTCGCCCGCCGCGCCGTAGCCCGCGCCGATCAGCGCGTCCGCCGCCTGGTCGAGATCGGCGTCGGGCATGATGATCATGTGGTTCTTGGCCCCGCCGAAGCACTGCGCGCGCTTTCCCGTCGCCGTTGCGCGGGCATAGACATACTGCGCGATGGGGGTGGAGCCGACGAAGCCCACGGCGGCGATGTCGGGGTCGTCGAGGATCGCGTCCACCGCGACCTTGTCGCCGTTCACCACGTTCAGCACGCCCGGCGGCAGCCCGGCCTCGATCATCAGCTCGGCCAGCAGCATCGGGCAGGAGGGGTCGCGCTCGGAGGGCTTGAGGATGAAGGCGTTGCCGCAGGCGATGGCCGGCGCGAACTTCCACATCGGGATCATGGCGGGAAAGTTGAAGGGCGTGATCCCGGCCGCCACGCCCAGCGGCTGGCGCAGCGAATACATGTCGATGCCGGGGCCGGCCCCGTCGGTGAACTCGCCCTTCAGCAGGTGCGGCGCGCCGATGCAGAACTCGACCACCTCGAGCCCGCGCTGCACGTCGCCCTTGGCGTCGGGATGGGTCTTGCCGTGCTCGCGGCTGATCGATTCGGCCAGCCGGTCCATGTTGGCGTTCAGCAGCCGCACGAATTCCATCATCACGCGCGCGCGCTTCTGCGGGTTCTGCGCGGCCCAGGCGGGCTGGGCGGCGCGGGCGTTCCCGACGGCGGCGCGCATCTCCGCCGCCGAGGCCAGCGCGACGCGGGCCTGCACCTCGCCCGTGGCGGGGTCGAACACGTCCGCGTGGCGGCCCGAGGCCCCGGCGACGGCGCGGCCGCCGATGAAATGTCCGATCTCGCGCATGATCCCTCCCACCGCGCGCCGTCCCTCTTGCCGGGGTGACGCGACATTTACCCGATCGCGCCACTTTCCTGCGGCCGGCGGGCGCCTATGTTGCAATGCAGCAACCGGAGAGGCCCCCCGCCGCGCATCGCTGGCGACGGTCATAAACCGGATCCGGGCGCGGGTGTAGTCTCAGGGACGAGACCGAACCTCGGGAGGGAACGGGCGGGAACGGCATGCTGGACGAGGTCATCGAGGGTTCGACCATGCCGGGACGCCTGTCCGACAGCGGCGCCTATCGCGCGCTCTGGACGTTCGACCGCGAGGATTATGCCGCGCACCTGAAGCGGCTGTCGCCCGAGGACCGCCGCTCGCGGTTCCAGTATCCGATCGCGGACGCGCAGATCGACGCGCATGTGGAGGCCTTCCTGAAGGGCGGCGGCCATGTCATCGGCTGGTTCGCGGACGGCGAGCTGCGCGGCGCGGCCGAGGTGGCGCTGCTGCGCGACGGAAGGTCGGCCGAGGCGGCCTTCGAGATCGAGCCGGGCTGGCGCGGCCGCGGCGTTGGGGCGGAGCTGGTGCAGCGCGCCCTGCTCTGGGCCCGCAACCGGGGCGCGGCGCGGCTGCTGATCCAGACCACGCGCAGCAACACCGCCATGCTGGCCGCCGCCCGGCGCAACGGCGCGGTGTTCGAGTTCGACCTGTCGGACGCGGAAGGCGTGATCGCCGCGCAGCGCCCGACCTTGCGCAGCCACCTGCGCGAGACCCTGTTCGAGGAGCAGGGGGCGGTGCGCTGGGCGCGCGACGCGCTGCGGCGGCGGCTGTCGGCCCTGTGGCGCTGGGGCGCCCCCGCGGCCCCGCGCGGGGACGGCGAACGCTGAACCCGCGACCCGGGCGCAACGCCGCGGCGCGCGGGTCCGCGCCGGTCTTGCCGCAGCGCAGCATGAGGGTGTAGAGGTGCGGAAATTGCGCGGTCAGGCCCGCCGCGCGCAAGATTCGGAGCGAGGTCCATGCCTGCCATCCCGCGCCCCCGCCGTTCGGCCCTCTACATGCCAGGCTCCAAGGCCCGGGCGCTGGAGAAGGCGCGGACCCTGCCGGCCGACGTGCTGCTGCTCGATCTCGAGGACGCGGTCGCCCCTTCGGAGAAGGAGGCGGCGCGGGCGCTGGTCTGCGAGGCGGTGCGCGAGCGCGCCTTCGGGCAGCGCGAGGTCGTCATCCGCATCAACGGGCTCGACACGCCCTGGGGCGCGGACGACCTGCGCGCCGCGGCGCAGGCCGGGCCGGACGCCATCCTCGCGCCCAAGGTCGGCAGCCTGGGCCAGACGACCGAGCTGGCCGCGCGGATGGATGCCGCCGGCGCGCCCGACGCCTGCGCGCTGTGGGCGATGATGGAGACGCCGCTGGGCATGCTGAACGCCGCCCGGATCGCCGAGCATCCGCGCATGGCCTGCTTCGTGATGGGCACCAACGACCTGGTGAAGGATCTGCGGGCCGAGCACACGCCCATGCGCCTGCCGGTCGTCACCGCGCTGGGCCTGTGCATGCTGGCCGCGCGCGCCCATGGCCTCGCCGCGCTCGACGGCGTCTACAACGCCTTCCGCGACGCCGAGGGCTTCCGCGCCGCCTGCGTGCAGGGGCGCGAGATGGGCTTCGACGGCAAGACGCTGGTCCACCCCGACCAGCTGGCGATCTGCAACGAGGTGTTCGCCCCGTCCGAGGACGCGCTGCGGCTTGCGCGCAGCTATGTCGCCGCCTTCGAGGAGGCGACGGCGGCCGGGCAGGGCGTGGCGGTGGTGGACGGGCGCATCGTCGAGAACCTGCATGTCGAGAACGCCCGCCGCCTGCTGGCCGAGGCCGAGGCCATCGCCGCGCTGGAGGGGCGCGCCGCCGCCTGACCGCGGCGCGCTGTCCCGGTGCTCTGCGCGCCGCCGCTTGATCGCGGCGCGCGAATCCGGGGCTCTGCGCGCCGCCGCTTGATCGCGGCGCGCGGGGCAGGCATTGACGGGGCGACCCTTTCGGGAGAGGCCCCATGGCGATTCTGATCCTCGGCGTGCTGCTCTGGATCGCGGTCCACGACTTCAAGGCCTATGCGCCGGCGCAGCGCGCCGCGCTGGCCGCCCGACTGGGCGAGGGGCCGGCGAAGGGGGCGATGGCGCTGGCCATCCTCGGCGCGCTGCTGGTGGTGATCTGGGGCTGGCGGGCGGCGGGCGAGGACCCGGGCTTCGTCTATGTCCCGCCCGGCTGGGGCTGGCACCTCAACAACCTCCTCATGCTGTTCGCCTTCGTGCTGCTGGGGGCGGGCCACGCGAAATCCAACCTGCGCCGGGCGATCCGCCACCCGATGCTGACCGCGGTCGCGGTCTGGGCCGTCGCGCATCTGCTGGCCAACGGCGAGGCGCGATCCGTGGTGCTGTTCGGCGGCATGCTGGTGTGGTCGGTCGTGGCCATGGCGCTGATCAGCCGCCGCGACGGGGAATGGGTGCGCCCGCCCGAAAGCCCGCGGCGCAAGGATCTGGTGCATCTGGGCGTGTCGGTGCTGCTGTTCGGGATTGTCGCGCTGCTGCACCCGTGGCTGTTCGGCGTGTCGCCGTTTCCGGGGTGAGGCGATGGCGACGCTCTACCGTTTCCTGACCGCCGACGACGACGCGGGCTTCTGCCACAAGGTCTCGGCCGCGCTGGCCGATGGCTGGACGCTCTACGGCGCGCCGAGCTACGCCTTCGACGCCGCGCGCGG
>DAIPIU010000079.1:6251-11765 GCA_036770645.1 Rubrimonas sp.
CGGGCGCGACGCTGGCCGCGCCCGGGGCGCTGGAGGCCGCCTGCGCCGCGGCGGGGCCGGCGCCGCTGGTCTATCCGCTGTTCATGAGCGTGGGCTGGTTCGCGACGGTCGAACTGCCGCGCCGCCTGGCGGGCGCGGGCGCGGGGGGCGCGCGGGTGCTGACGCCGCTGGGGCTCGACCCCGGCCTGCCGGCGCTGGGGGCGGCCATGCTGGCGGAGGCGGCGGAGGCGGTCGGGATGACGCTGTCGCGCACGACGCTGGTGCTGGCCGCCCATGGCGCGCCCGCGCATCGCGGCCCGGCCGCCGCCGCGCGCGCCGCGGCGCAGGCCATCGCGCGGGCGGCGGGCGTCGCGGCGTGGCGGGCCTGCTTCGTCGACGAGGAACCATACCTGGCCGAGGGGCTGCGCATCGCGGATCCGGCGATCTGCCTGCCCTTCTTCGCCACCGCCGCCGGCCACGCCACGGGGGATCTGCCCGAGGCGGTGGCGGAGGCGGGCTTCGCCGGGCCGGTGCTGGCGCCCGTCGGCTGCGACCCCCGCGCGGCGGGGCTGATCGCGGCGGCGCTGGCGGGGGCCGCAGCCCCGGCGGCCTGACGCGGCGGACCGCAGCGCCGACCCGCTGGGCCGATCCCGCGGACCGGATCGACGGACGGCGCGATTCGGGGTATGTCGCGGGCGTCCGCAACGGCCGGAGGCCACGATGATCCGAAGCCAGCCGCCCCGAAGGGCCTGAGGCTTCCCGCGCCCGCGGGTCGCCCCCGCCGCGCGCCATCGTTCCGAATCGACGCCGAGGCTTGCCGATGTTCCGCCTGTTCGAGGGGATGGTCGACCCCTTCCGCCCCGACGACCCCCGCGTGGCCCCGCCCGCGCGGTTCTGGCCCTTCATCGCCTACCATCTGCGCCCGTTCCGCCGGGTGATGGCGATGCTGACCGTCACGGGCCTGTGCGCCGCGCTGGTCGAGACCGGGCTGATCTTCTACGCCGGCCGGGTGGTGGATCTGCTGGCCGCCGAGGGCCGCGAAGGGTTCTGGGGGCGGCACGGGCTGGAACTCGCCGCCATCGCCCTGTTCGTGCTGTTCCTGCGCCCCGTGGTGATCGTGCTGAACCAGGCGCTGCTGAACCAGGCGCTGTCGGCCAACCTGATGGAGCAGGTGCGCTGGCGCAGCCACCGGCACCTGCTGGGCCAGTCGGTCGCCTTCCACCAGAACGATTTCGCGGGGCGCGTTGCCAACCGCGTCATGCAGACGGCCCCCGCGGTCGAGGACAGCGCCTTCATGGCCTTCGAGGCGGTCTGGTACGCCGCGGCCTATGTGATCGGCGCGCTGCTGGTGCTGGGCCAGATCGACTGGCGGCTGGCCGTGCCGCTGCTGGCCTGGCTCGCCGTCTATGTCTGGCTGCTGCGCACCCTGATCCCGCGCATCGGCCTTGCGTCGGAGCGGTTCTCGGACGCGCGGTCCGCCATCACCGGCCGCATCGTCGACGCCTATGCCAACATCGTCACGGTCAAGGCCTTCGCCCATGGCGCGCGCGAGGAGGCCTTCGCGCTGGCGGCCATGAAGCGCGCCCGGCTGCGCTTCGCCAAGCTGCTGCGCCACATGACGGTGATGATGGCCGGCATCGCCGCGGTGAACGGCCTCGTGATCGTGCTGGTTGTCGGCCCCGCGGTCGCGCTGTGGTCGCTGGGCGAGGCGAGCGTCGGCGCGGTCTCGGCCGCCGCGGCGCTGACGCTGCGGCTGAACGGCATGACCGGCTGGATCATGTGGGTGACATCGCAGCTGTTCCAGCACGCCGGCGTGATCCGCGAGGGCATGGAGACCATCGCGCAGCCCCATGACGTGACCGACGCGCCCGGCGCGCGGCCGCTGGCGGTGACGGGCGGCGCCATCGCCTTCCGCGGCGTGCGGCACCATTACGGCAAGGGGGCCGGGGGCCTGGACGGCGTCGACCTCGAGATCGCCGCGGGCGAGCGCATCGGGCTCGTGGGCCGGTCGGGGGCGGGCAAGTCGACGCTGGTGAACCTGCTGCTGCGGTTCCAGGACGCCGAGGCGGGCCGCATCGAGATCGACGGGCAGGACGTGGCGCGCGTGACGCAGGGGTCCCTGCGCGCGCAGATCGGCATGGTGACGCAGGACCCGTCGCTGCTGCACCGGTCGGTGCGCGACAACATCCGCTACGGCCGGCCCGACGCGACCCAGGCGCAGATCGAGGCGGCCGCCGCCCGGGTGGCCGCGCACGCGTTCATCGGGGGGCTGCGCGATCCGCAGGGCCGGGCGGGCTATGACGCCCATGTGGGCGAGCGCGGGGTCAAGCTGTCGGGCGGCCAGCGCCAGCGCATCGCGCTGGCCCGCGCCGTGCTGAAGGACGCGCCGATCCTGGTGCTCGACGAGGCGACCTCGGCGCTCGACAGCATGGTCGAGGCCGAGATCCAGGCGGCGCTGGCGGATCTGATGCAGGGCAAGACCGTCATCGCCATCGCGCACCGCCTGTCCACCATCGCGCGGCTGGACCGCATCGTGGTGCTGGACGCGGGGCGCATCGTCGAGCAGGGGCCGCATGCGGCGCTGCTGGCGCAGGGCGGGCTCTACGCGCGGTTCTGGGCGCGCCAGTCGGGCGGCTTCCTCGACGCCGACGCCGCCTGATGCGCCGCCGCCGCGCTGCGTCGCGCGCAGGGCGGCCCTGTCGGGAACGCGCATGCGTCGGGCGGCGCGGGACACTATATCCCGGATGGGTCAGGGGAGTTGACGCACATGGCGTGGCAGGTCGAATTCATCGGGTTTCTGGCGGCGACGCTGACCACCGGGGCCTTCGCGCCGCAGGTGTGGAAGAGCTGGCGCAGCCGCAGCGTGCGCGACCTCGCGCCGGCGATGATCCTGGCCATGGGGACCGGCAACCTGTGCTGGCTGGCCTATGGCGCGCTGACCGGCTCGGCGCCGCTGGTGATCGCGAACATCGTGACCTTCAGCCTGGTCGCCATGCTGGGGGCGATGAAGCTGCGCGAGCGCCGCGCCCCGGCCGCCGGGCCGGCGCCGGTGTCGGTGCCCGTGCCCGTGCCGGTGTCGGTGCCGGTCGGGGCGCCGGCGCCCGTCCCGGCCGAGTGAGCGCCCGCGCCGCTATTCCACGACCTTCGGCACCGCGAAGAAGCCCGCCTCGGTCTCCGGCGCGTTGGCGAGCACCGCCTCGCGGATGCCGCCCTCGGTCACCGCGTCCTCGCGCAGGCGCAGCCGCATCGGCGTGACCGAGGCCATCGGCTCGACGCCCTCCACATCCACCTCGGCCAGCTGCTCGGCGAAGGCGAGGATGCGGCTGAGGTCGGCGGCCAGCGCCGGCAGGTCCCCGTCCCGCACCCGGATGCGCGCCAGATGCGCCACGCGCCGCGTCGTCGCCTCGTCGACGGCCATCAGCCCGCCCCCCTTGCCCTTGCGCCATGGCGCAGCCACGCGAACAGCAGCGTCCCGAGCACCGTGCCGTTCAGGATGTGCCACATGAAATGCGTCCCCATGGGGAACGCATCGCACATGCGCCCGTCAAGGGCCCGGAAGGTCAGCGAGACGGCGAACACCGCCGCCGCGGCCAGCAGCCACCAGCCCGCGGGCCTGCGCCGCAGCGCCAGCGCCACGCCGCAGGCGGTCAGCGCCAGCAGCGCCGGCAGATAGCCGATGGCGGGGCGGAACATGTCGGGCAGCCCGGCGGCGGCCGCCTGCCGCACCCCGCCCGCGAAGAACAGGAAGGCGACGGCCAGCGCGACCGCTTCGAACCGCGTCGCGCCGAAATAGCGCCAGAGCGCGAGGCCCAGATAGCCGACGATGAACAGCAGGATCGGGATCACGTCCGCCGCGCCGGCCCAGCGCTGGGCGAAGGTGTGCCAGAGCGTCGAGCCGAGGCCCACCGCGGCCGTCAGCCCGATCAGCAGCGCCATGGTCCAGTCGAGCCGCCCCTGCGCCCGCGCCGCGCGCAGCGCGAGCCACGCGGCGGCGAAGAAGGCGAGGTTGGTGACGGCGTTCACCGGTTCGGCGAACAGCCCGGCATGCGTGCGCTCGCAGTAGATGTCGACCGAGGCGGTCCAGTCCATCGCAGTCCCTCCGCTTCCCCGCGCGCGTGACGTAGCCCCGCGCGCCGCGCCCGGCCAGCCCTTGCCGCGGAGGCCCGCCTGCGCGACCTGTCGGGGATGCATCCGGAGGGAGACGCCCCATGAAGATCACCTGGTTCGGCCACGCCGCGTTCCGCATCGAGATCGGCGATCAGGTCCTGCTGCTCGACCCCTGGCTGCGGGGCAATCCGTCCTTCGACGAGGCCGGCTTCGACGCCGCCATCGCGGGGACGACGGCGATCCTGCTGACCCACGGCCATGGCGACCACGCCTCGACCGCCGTCGAGATCGCGAAGGCCACGGGCGCGAAAATCTGCGGGATCTACGACCTTGTCTCGTGGCTGGCCGAGACCGGCGGGATCGAGGGGGTCGGCTTCAACAAGGGCGGCACGATCCCGCTGGGCGACGTGCGGGCGACGATGGTCAACGCCGTGCATTCCTCCTCGGCCGCCGGGCAGGGCGCGCCGGTCTGCGTCGGCAGCGAGGCCGGATTCGTGATCGAGGGCGAAGGCACGAGCCTCTACGTCGCCGGCGACACCGACGTGCACAGCGACATGGCGCTGGTGCAGGAACTGCACGCGCCCAAGATCGGCATCCTGCCCATCGGCGGCTGGTTCACCATGGACGCCGCGCGCGCCGCCTATGCCTGCCGGCGGTTCTTCTCCTTCGAGGCGGTGATCCCCAGCCACTACGCCACCTTCCCGCTGCTGGCCCCGGACGCCGGCGCCTTCACGGCGCTGGTCGCGCCGACGCCGGTGCGCTGCACGGCGCCGATGCGGGCGGAGAGCTTCTGAGCGATCAGCGCCGCGCGGCGAAGAAGGCGCGCAGCATCGCGGCGGCCTCCGCCTCGCGCAGGCCGTCGTAGATCTCGGGGCGGTGGTGGCAGGTCGGGTGGGCGAACACCCGCGGGCCGTGCGCCACGCCGCCACCCTTGGGGTCCGCGGCGGCATAGTAGAGCCGCCGCAGCCGCGCATGGGCGATGGCGCCGGCGCACATCGGGCAGGGCTCGAGCGTCACCCACAGGTCGCAGCCCGCGAGGCGCTCGGCCCCCAGCGCGGCGCAGGCGGCGCGGATGGCGAGCAGTTCGGCATGGGCGGTCGGGTCGCGCCGCTCGCGCGTGCGGTTGCCCTCGGCCGCCAGCACCGCGCCGTCGGGCCCCGCCACCACCGCGCCGACCGGGATCTCGCCCCGCGCGGCGGCCGCGCGCGCCTGGGCGAGCGCCAGCGCCATGGGATCCGTCCTGCCTTGCGCGCCGGTCATGGGGCGGAGGCTGGACCGGCGCGGGCGCGCCGGCAATCCCGCTTGCGGGCGCGGGGCCGGCCCGGCGGCGACGGGACCCGCCGCGCGCCGGCCGGCCGCCGCCGGCGGGTGGTGGGCGGTGAGAGGCTCGAACTCCCGACATCCTCGGTGTAAACGAGGCGCTCTACC
>DAIPIU010000080.1:0-11620 GCA_036770645.1 Rubrimonas sp.
GGCCGCGCCGGGCGAGGACGGCCCGAAGGACGACGGCGTGGTCGACGCGGATTTCGAGGAGGTCCGCGACGACGACAAGAAGCGCGGGTCCTGAGGGCCGGCGCCCGCACCCTGCCGCGCGCGAGGCCCCGTCCCCCCGGACGGGGCCTTCGCGCATCCGCTCCCCCAGCCCTGTGCCCCATGGCCCAGGGCCCCAGCGAGACCTGATCCCCGATGGCGAAACGCGACCTCTACGACGTGCTGGGCGTGCCTCGCGACGCCAGCGACGACGACCTCAAGAAGGCCTACCGCAAGCTCGCGAAGGAACTGCACCCCGACCGCAACCAGGCCGACCCGTCCGCGGAATCGAAGTTCAAGGAAGTGAACGCGGCCTATGACGTGCTGCGCGACGCCGACAAGCGCGCGGCCTACAACCGGTTCGGCCATGCCGCCTTCGAACAGGGCGGCGGCGGGGGCGGCGGCGGCCCGGGCGGCAATCCGGATTTCGCCTCGGCCTTCTCCGATGTGTTCGACGACCTGTTCGGCGACGTCATGGGCCGCGGCCGCGGCGGGGCCGGCGCGCAGCAGCGGCGCTCCCGCGGCTCCGACCTGCGCTACAACCTCTCCATCAGCCTCGAGGACGCCTTCCTCGGCAAGCAGACCACCATCACCGTCCCGGGATCGGTCACCTGCGCGTCCTGCGAGGGCACGGGGTCGGAGGGCGCGGCCCAGCCCCAGACCTGCCCCACCTGCAACGGCATGGGCAAGGTGCGGGCGCAGCAGGGCTTCTTCACCATCGAGCGCGCCTGCCCGACCTGCGGCGGGCGCGGCCAGATCGTCAAGAACCCGTGCAAGGCCTGCGCCGGCGCGGGCCGCGTGCGCAAGGACCGGTCGCTGCAGGTGCAGATCCCGATGGGCGTCGAGGACGGCACGCGCATCCGCCTGGCCGGCGAGGGCGAGGCCGGCATGCGCGGCGGGCCGCCCGGCGACCTCTACATCTTCATCGAACTCGCCCCCCACCGGCTGTTCCACCGCGAGGGGATGGACCTGCACTGCCGCATCCCCGTGCCGATGACCACCGCGGCGCTGGGCGGCGAGATCGAGGCCCCGACGCTCGACGGCGGCCGCAGCCGGGTCAAGATCCCCGCCGGGGCGCAGACCGGGAAACAGCTGCGCCTGCGCGGCAAGGGCATGCCGCAGCTGCGCGGCGGGCGCTACGGCGACCTCTACCTGGAACTCCAGGTCGAGACGCCGGTGAACCTGACCCAGAAGCAGAAGGATCTTCTGGCCGAGTTCGAGCGCGCGAGCGCCGACAACTCGCCCGACAGCAAGGATTTCTTCGCCAAGGTCAAGGATTTCTGGAACGGCATGGGCGGCTGAGGCCGCCGCCCCGGCGCCGGGTCCGCCGCTCCGGCCTCCAGGGGCGCCGCGCGCCCGGCCGCCCGCGTCGCGCCGGTCGGGTCGAGGCGTCGGGCGGGCATTCACCGGATCGTAACCCGTTCACCAAGATTTTCGTTCAAAAACAACCGTCCCGAGTGAGGACAGGCTTCCCCTCGCCTCTCGCCGCCCTAGCCCCGGTGATACGGCCCCCCGCCGAGGATCGTGGCGGCGCGGTAAAGCTGCTCCGCCAGCATCGCCCGGGCCAGCGCATGCGGCCAGACCATCGCCCCGAAGGACAGCAGCCGCGTCGCGCGGGCCTTCAGCGCCGCGCCATGGCCGTCGGCCCCGCCGATGGCGAAGGCGAGGTCGCGCGCGCCGTCGTCCCGCAGGCGCGCCAGAACCGCAGCGAAATCCGGGCTCGACAGCCTGTCGCCGCGCTCGTCCAGCGCGATCAGCGGCCCCTCGGGCGCGGCGGCGAGCAGCAGCGCCGCCTCGGCCTCCGCCCCCCCTCCGCGGCGGTCCCCGACCTCGACCAGCCGCGCGGGCCCGAGCCCCAGCGGTCGGCCGGCCGCCGAGAACCGCGCCAGCCAGTCGCCGGTCAGCGCCGCCTCGGGCGCGTCGCGCAGCCGGCCGACGGCAAGCACCGCGACCCGCACCGGCGCCGGGCCTCAGGCGTCGGCGGGGTTGCGGTCGAGCGGCCGCGCGGCCGCGCGGGCGCGCAGGGCGGCGGGATCCATCCACATCTTCTCGAGCTGGTAGAACTCGCGAACCTCGGGGCGGAAGACGTGCACGATCACGTCGCCGAGGTCGATCAGCACCCAGTCGCCCTGTCCCTTGCCCTCGGACCGGGCCGGGCGGCGGAAGCGCTCCTTGTAGCGGTCGGCGAGCTTTTCCGCGATGGCGGCGACCTGCCTGGCGGAGCGCCCGCTGGCGATGATCATGGCATCGGCCATGGCCGATTTGCCGCGCAGGTCGATGACGACCACATCCTCGGCCTTGTCGTCCTCGAGCGAGGCGAGCGCCAGCGACAGGGCGTCGGCAGGGGCCTCGGTGACCGCGGATCGGCGCGCGGCGCCGAGGGCGGCAGGCGGCGGGGGGGCGTATGTCGCCCCGGTCTCGGTCCGTTCGGTCAGAACGTCCTCCCTGACGGCGGCGGCCCGCGGGCGTTTCCCAGGGCGGCGGCCGTGCGTTAGCCTACCAAAACCCGAAGCCGCTCTCAATGGAAACGGATCGAGGGGGAAAGCGATGGCCGATCATGGGGCGCCGCGCGGCTGGCGCGGCCCGGGCTGGACGCCGCCGCCGGCGCCCGCGCGCGGCGACGGGGCCGCGCGGCGTGTGGGCGTCGAGATCGAGTTCGCGGGCCTCGACCCGCGGGCCGCGGCCGGCGCGGTGGCGACCCTGTTCGGCGGCGTCCCGCGCGCCGAGGGGCCGCACCGCCTGCTGGTCGAGGGCGGGCGCTGGGGACCCTTCGCGGTCGAACTCGACATGGCGCTCGCGCGGCGCAAGGCGGGCGGGGCGGCGGAGGCGGCGCTGCGCGACCTCGTGCTCGACATCGCGGCGCTTGCGGTGCCGGTCGAGATCGTCTGCCCGCCGATCCCCTGGGACGAGGCGCATGAACTCGACGCGCTCTGCGCCGAGCTGGCGCGCCTCGGGGCCGTGGGCACCCGGAACGGGCTGCTCTACGCCTTCGGCCTTCAGCTCAACATCGAACCGCCGGCGCTGGACGCGCCCGCGCTGCTGGCCGGGCTGCGGGCCTTCCTGCTGCTGCGCGACTGGCTGCGCGCCGAGATCATGGTCGACACGGCCCGGGACCTCTGGCGCTTCGCGGCCCCGTTCCCGGAGCCGTGGATCGCCGCGACGCTCGACCCCGCCTATGCGCCGGACCTTTGCGGCCTGATCGACGGCTACCTCGCCGACAACCCCACCCGCGACCGCGAACTCGACGCGCTGCCGCTGCTCGCCTGGCTCGACGAGGCGCGGGTGCGGGCCGTCCTGCCGCGCGAGAAGATCAAGCCGCGCCCCGCCTGGCATTACCGCCTGCCGAACTCGGAGGTCGGCGCGACGGGCTGGGGGCCCGGGCGGGAATGGGCGCGCTGGGTGCTGGTCGAACGACTTGCCGCCGATCCCGTCCGGCTGCGCGCGGCCTCGCTGGCCTGGCTGTCCAACCATGATTCCATCGCGCCGCAGGACTGGACGGCGGCGGCGACGGCGCTGGCCGCCGCCATGGCCGACGCCCCATGAGGCGACCGCTGATCGGCGTGACGGGCCCCTCGGGACGAAGCTGGGGGTTCTGGGCGGCCACCGCGGCGATGCTGCGGCTGGCCGGGGCCCGGGCGCGGCGCGTGACGCCGGCGTCGGGGACGGCGGCGCTCGAGGGGCTGGACGGGCTGGTGATCGGCGGCGGCTCCGACATCGAGGCGGCGCTCTATGGCGGCCAGCAGCGCGAAGGCGCGCCGCCCGATCCGGCGCGAGATGCGCTCGAACTCGCGGCGCTGGCGCGGTTCTGGGCCGGGACGCGGCCGATCCTCGGGATCTGCCGCGGGGCGCAGCTGATGGCGGTGTTCCGCGGCGGGTCGCTGCATCGCGACATCGCCACGGTCTATCCCGCGCGCCGGCGCCCGCGCACCATCCTGCCGCACGAGCCCGTGCGCATCGCGCCCGGCAGCCGGCTGCGCGCAGCGCTGGGGACCGACGCGCTGCGCGTCAACACGCTGCATTCGCAGGCGATCGACCGTCCCGGCGCCGACCTGCGGGTGACGGCGCAGAACCGGCACGGCATGGCGCAGGCCGTCGAGGCGTCGGGCCCGGCCTTCCGCCTCGGGGTGCAGTGGCATCCGGAGCTGATGCCCTACCACGCGCCCCAGCGCCGCCTGTTCGCCGCGCTGGTGGCCGCGGCCCGGGCGGCCGACGTCGTGGCGCGCCCGGCGGCCTCGTGATAGCGTTGACGCCTTGCGGCAGCGGGAAGGGCGATCCGTGGCGACGCTCGATCACATCGTGTTCCTTGCGCGCGATCTCGACGGCGGCCGGGCCTGGATGGAATCGCGCCTCGGCGTGCCCGCCCAGGGCGGGGGCGTGCATGTCGGCATGGGCACCCGCAATGCGCTCTGGCGGCTGGGCCCGCTCTATCTCGAAGTGCTGGCCCCGGATCCCGACGCGCCGCCGCCGCCGCCGCGGCCGCGCCTGTTCGGGCTCGACGCGGCCGAGACGCAGCGGCGGCTGGTGGACGGCCCGTTCCTTGCGGCCTGGGTGGCGGCGACCGACCGGCTGGATGCCGCGATCACCGCGGCGCCCTGGCTGGGGACCGCCGTGCCGATGCGGCGGGCGGGCCTGCGCTGGCGGCTGACGGCCACGCCGGACGGCAGGCCGCCCTTCGGCGGGGCCGGCCCCGCGCTGATCGGATGGGAGGGCGACGAGCATCCCGCGCGCCAGATGTGCGATACCGGGCTGCGCCTCGCGCGCCTCGCCTGCGCCGTGCCCGATCCCCGGGCGCTGCAGGCGCGGCTGGCCGAGATCGGGGCCGAGCGCCTGATCGAACTGAGCACGGGCGATGGGCCCGCGCGGCTGTCCTGCGTGGTCGCCGGGCCGGACGGCGCGCAGACCTTCGTCTGACCGCCGGGCCGCCGTTCAGAGGAAGGCGCGGGCGTTGTTGGCGATCACGATCTGCAGGGCGTAGATCCCGATCAGCACCACCAGCGGCGCGAGGTCCATCGGCCGCGTGTCCGGCAGGATGCGCCGGATGGGGCCGTAGACCGGCTCGGTCAGCCGCGCGAGGCCGCGGAACAGGCCGCGCACGAAGTCATTGCCGGTGTTCAGCACGTTGAAGGCGAGCAGCCAGCTGAGGATCGCCTGGACGATGATGATCCAGAACGCGATGTCCAGCAGCAGGTAGATGATGGCGAGCAGCGAGGCCATGGGCGGTCTCCGGAGCGCCAGCCGGGCGCGTTGCGCATGGGGATAACCCCGCGGCGCGCACGGCGCAATGCGACGCGGGGCGGCGCTTGACAGCCCGGCGGGGCCCGCGTAGGTCACGCGCGCCGGCGGGGCCGTAGCTCAGTTGGGAGAGCGCTGCAATCGCACTGCAGAGGTCAGGGGTTCGACTCCCCTCGGCTCCACCACCCGCCCGGCAGGCTCCGCGCAGACGGGCGATCGCGTCCGTCAGGCCGGCGGATCGCGCATCATCGCCGCCATCGCCGCGGTTCCCAGACCGATCGCGCTGCCCCCGACCCCGTCCGCCGCGGCCAGCCGCGCCGGGTCCGGCTTGTTCTGGTTCAGCTTCACCGTGGCCTCGACCCGCTCGACGGCCAGGGTGACGGGCGCAATGGCGCGCAGGAACCGCTCCAGCGCGTCCGGCGTCATCTTGGCCGCGGTCCAGGGCGACTTGCCGGGCACCCGCGCCTCGAAATCGGCGGACAGGCGGTCGACATGGCCGCGCAGCGTCTCGTCGGGCGCGCGCCGCAGCAGGCCGCGCAGGTGCACCGCCGTATAGTTCCAAGTCGGCACCTGATCGGCGAGCCCGTACCAGTCGGGCGAGACATAGGCGTCCGGCCCGCAGACCGCGAGCAGCGCCGCGCGGGGCTCGGCCAGAGTGCGCAGGATCGGGTTGGACTGCGCGAGGTGCATCTCGGCCCCGGTCCCGTCGGCCGACAGCAGGAACGGCACATGCGACGCGACCGGCCCCTCGGGCCCGGCCAGCGTCAGGACGCCGAAACCACGGTCGCGCGCCATGGCGAGGGCGAGGGCGTCGGGGGCGCGGCGAAAGGCGGGGTTCGTGTGCATGGCGCGCAGCATCGCCGCGCCGCGGCCCCTGCGCCAGAGCCTTGGCGGGGGGTGGGGGGGCGACAAGCGGCGCGCCCGCGCCTATGGTCCCGCGCACGCCCAGCCGGAGATGCCACCGTGCCCCAAGCCGCCCGCCGCCCGTCGACCCCGCGCCTCGCCGTCATCGCCGCGGCCCTGCTGATCGCGGCCCCGTCGCTTGCGACCGATCCCGCCGCGGGCGAGCGGGTGCTCGATCTCGCGGAATGGCGGGCGCTGACCGACGGCCGCACGGTGCATTACGAACTGCGCGGCCGGGTCTGGGGGCGCGAGCATTTCCATCGCGGGCGCGACAGCGCTACCTTCGTGGCGCCGGACGGGCAGTGCATGACGGCCCCCTGGGCCTATGCCGAGGGTGTGTTCTGCTTCGCCTATCAGGGCATGGACTGCTTTCGCCACGTCCGCCGCGGCGAGCGCCTGTTCGCGGTGCCGCTGAGCGATGCGGGCGACGAGCAGGAGATCGTGCGCATCACCGACGAACCGTTGAGCTGCGAGCCGCCGCTGTCGAGCTGACGGGCGGCGGCCCGACCGTGGCAGCGCGTCAGGCCGCGTCGTTGTGGACGATCATCCGCTTGTACAGCCGCCATGTCGCATGGCCCAGCACCGGCAGCACGACGATCAGCCCCAGGAAGAACGGCAGCCACGACACCGCCAGCGCCACGCCGACGAACAGCGCCCATCCGGCGAGCGGCACGGCGTTCTTCGCCACCGCCGACACGGACAGCGCCACCGCCGTCACCGGGTCGACATCCTTCTCCAGCATGTAGGGGAAGGAGACGACGGTGATCGAGAACACCACGAAGGCGAAGGCCGCGCCGACGACATTGCCGACCAGGAGGAAGGTGAAGCCGTTGACCGTGGTGAAGATCTCGGCGAACAGCCGCTCCAGCGGCACCCCGGACATGCCGAAGAACAGCGCATAGATCAGAAGCGCCACCCGCAGCCAGACGAACAGCGCGAACAGCAGGATGAAGCCGAGAAAGAAGATGTTGACGCTGGTGGTGGCGCGGCGGACCGAGAAGAGGTCGCCCACGCCGACCGTCCGGCCCATGTCGCGACGGCGGCTGCCCTCGTAAAGGCCCATCGCGGCGAAGGGGCCGATCAGCGCGAAGCCCGCCAGCAGCGGGAAGGCCAGCACCACGAGGTCGAAGGCGACCGCGAGATACATCATCACCATGCCGCCGGCCGCGAAGAAGGCCCCGATCGCCATGCCGAAGGCGGGCATGGCGCGGAAATCGTCCGCCCCCTCGCGCAGCGCCGCGGTGATGTCGTCGACGCCGATCGACCGGATCGTCGGCGCCTTTCTCGACAGCTCTCCGACGAGCCGCGCGCCGAGAAGTTCGTCGCCCGCTGCCTGGGTGTCGGCCATGTCGCGTTCTCCCTGCTTTCCCCCGCGCCCGACGCGTGACGGACGCGGGCGGAGGCTGATGCGCCGGGGGTGCCGTCGTCAAGCCGACAGATGGTTGCAGGGCGACGACGACCTGCGACAGGGCGCGCGCAGGCCGGCGCAGCGGCGCCGCGCGCGATGGGGCGCTGGCCCGGCTCGGCGCATGTCCCCGAAGGCGCCGCGATCACGGCCGCCCCCTCGCTCGCCGCCGCCCCCCGCGCCGGAGCGTCGTGGGGGCCGCCCGGATCGCCGGGGCTTGGGCAAGGCCGCTGCGCGGCAGGGGGCGCGCCCGGCGCGCGGCGCCGGGGACCGCCGGGGGCCCTCGGCCGTCCGCCTTCGGTCCGGCCTTCCTGCCGCGATCCCGCGCGGGCGCCGTCGCCCGCGTCCCGCCGCCTCGGGAGTGCGTCTGCGTGCCGGTGCCGCGCGCCCGGAGGTCCGCACCGGCGCGGACGGGCCGGGTCGCGCCGGTTCCGGGGCGAACGGACGCCATCCGGGCCCGCCCCACCGCCCGGCGGCCAGTGGAAACCACGACGGGGCCCCAGCCGCCGGCCGCACCGGGCGCATTTGCGGAACGGTCGGCCCGAGTCATCGAGGATGCTCGCCGGAGCCCGCCTCATCCCGCGTCCCGTCCACCGACGCCGCACCCGCGCGCACCATGGCGAGGAAGGCGGCGAACGCAGCCGAGGGGTTGCGCCGGCCGGGATAGTAGGCGCTGAAGCCGGGGCGCGGCGGCGTCCAGGCCTCCAGCAGGCGGATCATGCGGCCGGCGGCAAGATCCTCGGCCACGTCCTGTTCGATGAAATAGCCGATCCCCGCCCCGTCCAGCACCGCGGCGCGGGCGATCGCGGGGTCGTCGACGGTCAGGCGGCCCTTCGGCTCGAAGGGCGCGGGAACGCCGTTCGCCTCGAAGGGCCAGCGCAGCAGCGCGCCGTTGGGCAGGCGGATGCGGATGCACAGCGCCGGATCGAGGTCTGCGGGCGAGATCGGGACGCGATGGGCCGACATCCAGCCGGGCGAGGCCACGACCGCATGGCGCTGCGGCCGGCCGAGCGGCAGCGCGATCATGTCCTGCGGCACGAGATCGGCGGGGCGGATGCCGAGGTCGAAGCCTTCGGCCACGATGTCGACGAGCCGCCCCTCGGCCACCAGATCGACCCGCACGTCCGGATGGCGACGCAGGAACGCCAGCACCGCCGGCGCCACGGCCCGCCCGGCCTGGACCGAGGCGTTGATCCGCAGCGTCCCAGACGGCGTCTCGCGCTGCGATCTGGCGGCGTCCATCGCGGCGCGGATCTCGGTCATCGCCGGGGCGACGCGGGCGACGAAGTCCCGCCCTGCGTCGCTCAGCGAGACGCTGCGGGTGGTCCGGTTGAACAGGCGCACGCCGAGACCGGCCTCCAGCCGCCCGATCCTGTGCGACAGGGCGGTGGTCGACATGCCCAGTTCCAGCGCCGCCGCGCGGAACGAGCCGAGCCGAGCGATGGCCAGCACCGCCTCCAGCCCCCCGAGTCCGGCATCCGTCATCATCCTGATTCCGTCATCGACGGATGCCGGATTATCCCGATTATCGCGCGCGCCGTCGAGGCGCATGATGCCGTCGGACCAGACAGGAGCATCCCGTGACCCTTCCCACCCCGATCCTGACCTACTTCACCGCCGAAGCGCCGCAGGACGGCGCGGCGCTCGCGGCGGCCTTCGCCTTGGACGCCGTCGTGCATGACGAAGGCGCGACCCACCGCGGCCCCGAGGCGATCCGCGCCTGGTGGCTGGCGGCCAAGGCGAAGTACCGCCACCGGGCCGAGCCGCTCGGGTTCGCCCGGGCCGGCGGCGAAGCGGTCGTCCGCGCGAGGGTCAGCGGCGACTTTCCCGGCAGCCCGGCGATCCTGACCTTCACGTTCCGGCTGGCGGGCGACCGCATCGGCGCCCTGAGGATCGGCTGACGGCCCGGTTCCCGACGCTGGGGGGCAAGCGCGCCCCCATCGCCGGCGGCCCCCGGGGATCGGGCGCCGCCGGCGGTCCTGCCGCGCCGGAGGGATGCGGAACCGTGGCCGGCGCCGTGCGCGGCCGCTGGCGCGGCGTGGGAATCGCCGTCCGCATGTCGGGCGGATCGGCGTGCCACGCCCCTGGCCACCGACCGGCGCCCTTCGGGCGCTCGCGCCCGTCGCGGTCACGACGCGAGCGAGGCGAGCCCGACCAGCGCAAGGCTCGCCCCCCAGGCCATCGACAGGTCGAACCAGGCGCGGCGCAGGACCTGCAGGCCCAGCCACTCATGCACCAGCATCGCCGTGGCCCCGCCCGCCGCGATCATGGCCCCCGCATGCACGAAGGCCACCAGCAGCGCCGTGCCGGCGGCCCGGGAGACGAGGGCGGGCGCGGCCTCCGCGCCGGTCCCGCACAACCCCAGATAGGCGGGCAACAGCATCAGCCCGGCGCCGTGGGCCATCGCCACCGCGAAGGACCACAGCGCCAGCCGGTGCGGCGGGATGCGGGCCAGCGCGCGGGGGTGGCGGCGCCAGACCATCAGCGCGATGCCCGCGCCGATCAGCAGCAGCGCCGCCGCAAGGCGGATCTCCGCCTGATGCCGCACGGCCGCCGCCATGGCGGCGAAGGGCAGCAGCACCACCAGCATCGCCGCGAAGTGGCCGAGCGCCAGCGGCCCCAGCGCGCGCAGCAGATGCGCGCGCCCCCCGTTCATCAGGCCCGCCGACACCGCCAGCGGCCATCCCATGCCGGGATTGACCCCGTGGTAGAGCCCGCTGGCGACCACCGCCAGCCAGAGCCAGAGCGCCCCGTCCTGCGCCACGGCCTAGGCGTTGGGATAGCAGAAGCTGTCGGTCGAACAGTCGCCGCCCTCCAGCCGGATCTGGTGCGCGCGATAGCCCTTCGGGAACTCGACCCAGAAATCGCGGTCGAGCTTCAGGCCGCCGTCGGGGCCGACATCGGCCTTCACCATCGCCCCGCCGCGCTCGCCGGGATAGAACTGGTCGTCCCAGGTCGAATACAGCGAGTTGGTCCAGTAGACGCGCTTGCCGTCGCGGCTGATCTCCAGCATCTGCGGGCCGTAGCCGAAGGGCTTGCCGTTCGGATGCCGGGTCTTTCGCACGATTCCGCCGACATGGACCGAGCCAGCAAGGACCGGCTTGCGCGGCTCGCGCACGTCATACTGGCGCAGTTCGCCCGTGCCCCAGCACGCGACGTAGAGAAAGCGGTCGTCCAGCGAGAGGTCGATGTCGGTCACCAGCGGCGGCACGGCGCCGAAGCCCTGCAGCAGCGGCGGCAGGTCGCCCTTTTCGGCGGGCTCGGCCGGAATGACGGCGGTCTTCTCGCAGTGGAACTTTCCGCCCTCGCGCCACCACGTCCAGATCGAGCCCTCGAGGTTCGAGGTGTCGACGACCACGCCGAGAAAGCCGTATTCCTTCACCGGGTCGTGCGCGGGCCGCACCTCCAGCGCCATCTGGTGGTTGGCGCCGAGATCGATGGTCTGGACATGCCGGCGCGCCCGCAGGTCCCAGAAATGCACCGAATGTCCGTAGCGGTTGCCGAGCAGGTCCTCCGGGACGATCCCGTTCTCGTATTGCGGCGGCAGGCCCCACTCGCTCGACACCATGTAGTCGCGCGGCAGGTTCCACCAGAAATCATAGTGCTTGTCCTGCGGGCCGCGGTCCATCTCCCAGCGGCCCCGGATCTCGAAGGTCTCGCAATCCATGATGAAGATGCCCGGCGGGCCGTCGGTCCCGTCGGCGCCGCCGCCGCCGAGGGTCGAGACGTAGACGCCCTCCGGACCGCAATGCACCGTGTGCGGGCGGGAGTAGCCGGTCTTGGCGAACAGTTCCTCGGGCTCGATGATCTTGTGGATCGTCGGCCTGCGCGGGTCGGGCTGGGTGTCGATGACGTAGATGCGCGACGAGCGGATGCCGGGAATGATCAGGTAGCGCCGCTGCAGGAAGGCGTGCCCGCTCAGCGGCGACAGGGACGAGGAGCACGCGTTCCAGCCGAAGTGGTGGAACTCGTCGCCCTTGTTCGGCATCGGCAGGACGTGGATGACACGCCCATGGGTGCCGG
>DAIPIU010000018.1:0-42956 GCA_036770645.1 Rubrimonas sp.
GATGACCGACCGGGTTCTGGTGGTGACGGGCGGGTCGCGCGGCATCGGGCGCGCGCTGGTGCTGGGCGCCGCGCGCGCGGGCTGGCGCGTCGCCTTCTCGTGGGTGTCGGACGAAGGCGCCGCCGCGCGCACCGCGGCCGAGGCCGGGGCGCTGGCGGTGCGGGCCGATGCGGCCTCCGAGGCGGACACGCTGGCGCTGTTCGACGCCGCGGCCGCGCTCGGGCCGCTGCGCGGCGTGGTCGCCAATGCCGGCGTCGTGGCGCCGGGCATGCGGCTGGCGGACATGGGCGCCGACCGGCTGCGCCGGATGCTGGAGGCGAACACCCTGTCGGCGCTGCTGACCGCGCGCGAGGCGGCGCGGCGCATGTCCACCGCGCGGGGCGGGCAGGGCGGCGCGCTGGTGCTCGTCTCCTCCGCCGCCGCGCGGCTGGGCGCGCCGGGCGAATACGTGGACTATGCGGCGTCCAAGGGCGCGCTCGACACGCTGGCGGTCGGGCTGGCGAAGGAGCTGGGGCCGGAGGGGGTGCGGGTGAACGCCGTGCGCCCCGGCGTGATCGACACCGACATCCACGCCTCGGGCGGCCGGCCCGACCGGGCGGCGGCGGTGGGCGCGACCGCGCCGCTGGGGCGCGCCGGCACGGCGGAGGAGGCCGCGGCGGCGGTGCTGTGGCTGCTGTCGGACGACGCGTCCTACACGACCGGCGCGCTGCTCGACGTGTCCGGGGGTCGCTGACGGGGGGGGCGGCGGCGTCCGCGCCGCCCGATCATCGGCCTCCCCGGACCTGACCGGGCGACGGCGCCGCCGCCCGGTCAGGTCCCGGGGGGCCGATCCGCGGCAGCATCCACCCAGGCCGCAACCACACCGGCAGCATCCACCCCGGCTGCGGTCGCGCCGGCGCGGGCGTCGCCGCGCGCGGCGTCCCGCGCCGGCGCATCGCCGCCGGGCCCCTGCGCCGGGGATCGCGGGGCCGCGCGGCGCGCCTCGGCCCGCGCAGCGGCGGCGGCCAGCCGGTCGCGCGTCGCGGCCCACGCCACCCCGTCGCGCACCAGCCCCTCGCGGGCCTGGAAGTCGCGCAGCGCCGCGCAGGTCCGCGGGCCGAACGCCCCGTCGACCGCCAGCGCCGCGCCCAGCTTGCGCAACGTTCGCTGCAGCGCCGCCACCTCGGGCCCCGCATCCCCGACCCCCAGCGGCGGCCCCGCCGCCGGGGCGGGGGCGCGCGCGGCCCAGCGCGCATAGGCCTGCGCCATGCGCGCCGCAGGGGCGTCCCCGTCCGTCTCCCAGCGCGGGCCGCCCCAGCCCTCCGCCAGCGCCGTCCATTCGCGCCGCGCCAGCGCCCCGAGCAGCCCGCGCGCCGCGAGGTGGCGCAGCATCGCATCGGCCTGCCCCGCGACGCCGGCCATGCACGCCTCGGCCAGCGCCGCCGCATCGGCATAGCCAAGCGCCCGCGCGGTGGCCCCGACGACGCGGCCGAAGCCCCAGGCGCAGGCCGCCAGCGCCGCCTGCCCGTCGATCAGCGCCGCCCGCGCCAGCAGCGCGTGGGGGGCCGCCTCGCCGCCGCAGGGCAGCGGATCGGGGCAGCCCGGCGCCGCGAGGCCCGCGCGCATCGCCAGCGGGCGCATCGCCGCGGGCAGCAGCCGGTGGAAGCTGCGGGGATCGAAGCGCAGGGCGGGCAGGGCGCGGCCCTGCACGGCGACCAGCGCGACGCCGCGCCCCCGTGCCTCGGCCACGGCCAGCAGGGCCGCATCCTCGACGTCCCGGGCGCGGGCCGCGGCGCGCAGCACGCCTTCCGCGTGGGCGTCGAACATGCGCGGTGGCTCCCCGCTTTCGCGCGCCGTCGCCGACGCATCGGGCGAGATTTCTCGACGCATTCTCCTAAAATCCGGTGAACGGGCGGCGGACGCGCGCCAGGGCGCGATCCGTCCTTGCGCCGCGCCCGCGCCGCGCCGCACCATGCTCCCAGTCCCCGCCGCAGTCCCCGCCGGAGCCCGCCATGGACCGCCTGCGCGTCGTCCTCGTCGACACCGACCGCGACCGCGCCATGACCCTTGTGGACGGGCTGCGCGAGGCGGGCGAGGACATCGACATCGTGGTGATCGGCGACGAGACCGGCCTCGCCCGCCGCATCGCCGAGGCCGCGGCCGATGTGGTGCTGATCGACCTCGCCAGCCCCTCGCGCGACGCGCTCGAGCAGATCGCCGCGGCCGCCGGGCCGCTCGACCGCCCCGTGGCGATGTTCGTCGACCGCACCGACCCCGAGACCACCCGCGCCGCCATCGAGGCCGGCGTCAGCGCCTATGTCGTCGACGGCCTGCGCAAGGAGAGGGTGCGCCCGATCCTCGACACCGCCATCGCCCGCTTCCACGCCTTCGCCCGCCTGCGCTCGGAACTCGCGGCCACCAAGGAGGCGCTGGCGGAGCGCAAGGTGATCGACCGCGCCAAGGGCCTGCTGATGAAGGCCAAGGGGCTGGGCGAGGATGAGGCCTATGCCCTGCTGCGCCGCACCGCGATGGAGCGGGGACGCAAGCTGTCCGACATCGCCCGCAGCCTCGTCGAAGCCGCGGACCTGCTGAAATGAGCCGCATGGCCCTGACCGTGGGCTTCGTGCCGCTGGTGGACGCCGCCACCCTGATCGTGGCGCGCGAGCTGGGCTTCGCGGCGGAGGAGGGGCTGGACCTCGCCCTCTCGCGCGAGGCGTCCTGGTCCAACATCCGCGACAAGGTGGCGCTCGGGCTCTACCCGGCCGCGCACATGCTCGCGCCCATGCCGCTGGCGATGACGCTGGGGGCCGGCGCCATCGCCGCGCCGGTGATCGCGCCCTTCATGCTGGCGGTGAACGGCGGCGCCATCGGCGTGGCGGCGGGCCTCTGGCGCGCAATGGGCGTCGAGGGCTTCGGCGACGCCATGGCCGCGGGGCGCGCCCTGCTGCGGCAGGGGACGGGACGGCGGCTGCGCATCGGCGCGCCCTTCCCCCATTCGATGCATGTCGAGCACCTGCGCGTCTGGATCGAGGGCTGCGGGGGCGATCCCGACCGCGACCTGCTGCTGCAGACCGTGCCGCCGCCGCTGATGGCCGAGGCGCTGGGCGCGGGCGAGATCGACGCCTTCTGCGTGGGCGAGCCCTGGGGGTCGCTGGCCGTCGAGCGCGGCGAGGCTGCGCTGCTGCTGCCCACCTGCGCCATCTGGGGCTGGGCACCGGAAAAGGCGCTGGGCGTGCGGGCCGACTGGGCCGCGGCCGAGCCCGAGGCGCTGGCGGCCCTGCTGCGCGCGCTGCACCGCGCCAGCCTGTGGCTGGGCCGCCCCGCCAACCTCGCCTCGGCCGCCGAGATCATGGCCCGGCCGGCCTATGTCGGCGTCGCGCCCGACATGATCGAGCGCGCGCTGACCGGGGCGCTGGTGGTCTCGCCCGGGGGCGCGCTGCGCCGCGTGCCGCGCTTCCTCGGCCTGTCCGGACCCGAGGCGACCTTCCCGTGGCGCAGCCAGGCGCTGTGGATCGCGCATCGCGTGGCGCGGCGCTGGGGCTTCGAGGGCGAGGCGGCGCGCGGGGCGGCGCTCGCCTGTTTCCGCCCCGACCTGTACCGCGCCGCGCTCGCGCCGCTGGGCGTCGACCTGCCCGGGGCGTCGTCCAAGGTCGAGGGATCGCTCGATGCGCGAATCGCCGTCGCCTCGTCCCGCGGCGAAAGCTTCCTCGGCCCCGACCGCTTCTTCGACGGCCGCCGCTTCGACCCGGATGCCCCCTGATCGGGCGCAGTCCTTGCGCAACTGCACAAGACGCAAGCACCCGGCGCCCCGCGCATCCCTTCCCGGAAGGGCGCGCGCAGAAAGCCTTTGACGCGGCGCCGCATTTCTGTCGTCCTTATCCCTAGGGCCAATGGCGGCCCGTCCCCATGACATCCGCCCCGACGCCGGGGCTTCGCACCGAGCGACGCCGCTCGACCGTTCCGACCCGCATCCGCCGCGGGCCGGGCCGTTCGAGCGGCGTTTTCGCATTCGCCCGCCGGCCCACGCGCCGGCAAGCACCGGAGACCGCCCGCATGAGCCTTGTCCCCACCCGCCTCGCCCCCACGCGCCGCGCCCTGATGCTGGGCGTCGCCGCGGCGGCGCTGGCCGCGCCGCTGTCCGCCGCGCCGCTGGCGCTCGAGCGCGACGAGCTGACCTTCGGCTTCATCAAGCTGACCGACATGGCCCCGCTCGCGGTGGCCGCGGAGCTGGGCTTCTTCGAGGACGAGGGCCTGTTCGTCACGCTCGAGCCCCAGGCGAACTGGAAGGTGCTGCTGGACGGCGTGATCGAGGGCCGCCTTCAGGGCGCGCACATGCTGGCGGGCCAGCCGCTGGCCGCCACCATCGGCTTCGGCACCGAGGCCCACATCGTCACGCCCTTCTCGATGGACCTGAACGGCAACGGCATCACCGTGTCCAACGAGGTCTGGGCGCAGATGAAGCCCCACATCCCGCATGACGCCGAGGGCAGGCCGGTGCATCCGATCTCGGCCAGCGCGCTGAAGCCGGTGGTCGACAGCTTCCGCGCCGAGGGCAGGCCCTTCAACATGGGCATGGTGTTCCCGGTCAGCACCCACAACTACGAGCTGCGCTACTGGCTGGCGGCCGGCGGGCTGCACCCCGGCTTCTACGCGCCCGACAACATCAGCGGCCAGCTCGGCGCCGACGTGCTGCTGTCGGTGACGCCGCCGCCGCAGATGCCCGCCACCCTCGAGGCCGGGACCATCTCGGGCTATTGCGTGGGCGAGCCCTGGAACCAGCAGGCCGTCGCCAAGGGCATCGGCGTGCCGGTGATCACCGACCACCAGATCTGGGCCTACAACCCGGAGAAGGTGTTCGGCATGACCGCCGGCTTCGTCGAGGAGAACCCCAACACCGCCATCGCCGTCACCAAGGCGCTGATCCGCGCCGCGATGTGGCTCGACGCCGGCGACAACGCGAACCGCATGGAGGCCGTGCGCATGCTGGCGCGTCCCGAATATGTCGGGGCGGATGCGGATGTGATCGCCGCCTCGATGACCGGCACCTTCGAGTTCGAGAAGGGCGACGTGCGGCCGATCCCCGACTTCAACGTGTTCTTCCGCCACGACGCGACCTACCCGTTCTATTCGGACGCCATCTGGTACCTCACGCAGATGCGCCGCTGGGGCCAGATCGCCGAGCCGAAGCCCGACGCCTGGTTCGAGGAGGTGGCGCGCAAGGTCTACCGCCCCGACATCTATCTCGAGGCCGCGCGCGCGCTGGTGGCCGACGGCCATGCCAGCGAGGCCGATTTCCCCTGGGACAGCGACGGCTACCGCGCGCCGACCGACGCCTTCATCGACGGCGTGGCCTATGACGGCCGGACCCCCAACGCCTATCTCGAGGCGATGCCCATCGGCCTGCGCGGCGACCAGCGCGTGATCGGCGGCGCCGTCAGCGGCGACTGAGCCGCGCCGACCCGCGGGGGCGGCGCGCCGCCGCCGCCCCCCACCCCCGACCGACACCGACCTTACGGGAGCGCCGCATGGCCAGCCTCGCCGACACCCCGCCCGCCCATGCGCGCGCCGCGCGCCGCGAGCGGCTGTTCTCCGCCATCGGCCGCGCCGACGCCTGGTTCCGCGTCATCGGCCTGTCCTTCCTGACCCCGCTGCTGCGGCTGGCCGCCGGCGACAGCCCCCGCGCCCAGTGGCGCGAGCTGTGGCGCCTGCTGGTCGTGCCGCTGCTGGCGATCGCGGCGTTCCTCGCGCTCTGGGGGCAGGGCGCGCCCATGGTGCAGACCTCGCTCGGCGCGGTGCCGGGCCCGGCGCAGGTCTGGGCGCAGGCGCAGGTGCTGCACGAGGACCACCTCGCGAAACGCGAGAAGCGCGACGCCTTCCTCGCCCGGCAGGAGGCGCGCAACGCCCAGCTGGTGGCCGCGGGCCGCGCCGACGAGGCGAGGGTCCGCGCCTTCACCGGCGCGCCCTCCTACTATGACCAGATCGCGACCTCGCTTCAGACGGTGTTCTTCGGCTTTGTCCTCGCGACCGCGGTCGCGGTGCCGCTGGGGGTGCTCGCCGGCCTGTCGCCGGTGGGGCAGGCGGCGCTGAACCCGCTGATCCAGGTGTTCAAGCCGGTGTCGCCGCTGGCGTGGCTGCCCATCGTGACCATGGTGGTCTCGGCGGTCTATGTCTCGGACGACCCGTGGTTTTCCAAGAGCTTCCTCAACTCGGCCATCACGGTCACGCTGTGCTCGCTGTGGCCGACGCTCATCAACACCACGCTCGGCGTGGCGTCGGTCGACCGCGACCTGCTGAACGTGGCGAAGGTGCTGCGCCTGTCGACCGCCACCAAGATCCGCCGCGTGGTGCTGCCCTCGGCCATGCCGCTGATCTTCACCGGGCTGCGCCTGTCGCTGGGCGTGGGCTGGATGGTGCTGATCGCGGCCGAGATGCTGGCGCAGAACCCGGGGCTGGGGAAATTCGTCTGGGACGAGTTCCAGAACGGCAGCTCCGACAGCCTCGCCCGCATCATGGTGGCGGTGTTCACCATCGGCCTGATCGGCTTCGCGCTGGACCGCACGATGTATGCGATCCAGGCGATGGTCACCTTCGACAAGACGCGCTGAGGGGGGCCGGGACCATGGCGCATCTGTCGCTGGACAATGTATGCAAGGGCTTCGGCGAGGGTCTTTCCCGCCACGAGGTGCTGCGCGGCGTGTCGCTGAGCGTCGAGCGGGGCGAGTTCGTCGCCATCCTCGGCTTCTCGGGCACCGGCAAGACCACGCTGATCAACCTGATGGCCGGGCTCGAGACGCCCGACCGCGGCGCGGTGCGCTTCAGGGGCGCGCCGGTGACCGGCCCGGGGCCGGAGCGGGGGCTGGTGTTCCAGTCCTATTCGCTGATGCCCTGGCTGACGGTCGGGCAGAACGTGGCGCTGGCGGTCGACGCGGTGCATGGCGGGCTGCCCCGGGCCGAGCGCGCGGCCATCGTCGAGCGCCACGTCGCGATGGTCGGCCTCGGCCACGCCATCGACCGCCGCCCGGCGGAACTGTCGGGCGGCATGCGCCAGCGCGTATCGGTCGCCCGCGCGCTGGCCATGGATCCGGAGGTGCTGCTGCTCGACGAGCCGCTGTCCGCGCTCGACGCGCTGACGCGGGCCAACCTCCAGGACGAGATCGAGCGGATCTGGCAGGCCGGCGACGGGGCGGGCGGGCGCAAGACCGTGGTGCTGATCACCAACGACGTGGACGAGGCCATCCTGCTGGCCGACCGCATCCTGGCGCTGAACCCCGACGGCACGCTGGGCGAGGCCTTCCCCGTGGCGCTGCCCCGCCCGCGCGACCGGGCCGGCATGAACCACGACCCGGCCTTCAAGCGCCTGCGCGCCCGCGTCACGCAATACCTCATGGATGTGGGCATGGCGCGCGCCGCGACCCCGGATCGGCCCGCGCCCACGGTGCTGCCCATCCACCAGACCCCGAAGGCCTGGGCGGAGGCCGCGCGCAGCGCGTCGGTGCTCGGGCCCGAGCGCTACCTTCAGTTCTCGGGCCTCACCAAGACCTATGCGACGCCCAAGGGGCCGCTGACCGTGGTCGACCGCTTCGACCTGACGCTCGCCAAGGGCGAGTTCGTCAGCCTGATCGGCCATTCCGGCTGCGGCAAGTCCACCGTGCTGACCATGACCGCCGGCCTGAACGAGATCAGCGGCGGGGCGATCACGCTGGACGGCCGGCATGTGGTCGGGGCGGATCCCGAGCGCGCCGTGGTGTTCCAGTCGCCATCGCTGATGCCCTGGCTGACGGCGCGCCAGAACGTGGCGCTGGGGGTGGACCGGGTCTATCCCCGCGCCAGCCGCGCCGAGCGCGCCGATGTGGTGGACTACTACCTCGAGCGCGTGGGCCTCGGCGACGCGCTCGACAAGCCCGCCGCCGAGATGTCGAACGGCATGCGCCAGCGCGTCGGCATCGCGCGCGCCTTCGCGCTGAACCCCAAGCTGCTGCTGCTCGACGAACCCTTCGGCATGCTCGACAGCCTCACGCGCTGGGAGCTTCAGGAGGTGCTGATGGAGGTGTGGAGCCGCACCAAGGTCACCGCCATCTGCGTCACCCACGACGTGGACGAGGCGATCCTGCTGGCCGACCGCGTGGTGATGATGACCAACGGGCCGAAGGCCCGCATCGGCAGGGTCATGGACGTGAAGCTGCCGCGCCCGCGCACCCGCCGCGCCCTGCTCGACCACCCCGACTACTACGCCTATCGCGAAGAACTGCTCGGCTTCCTGGATGAATACGAGCACGGCGCCCATTCAAAGAACAAGGCGGCCTGAGTCATGTCCCTGAAACTCGTCGTCATCGGGGCCGGCATGGCCTCGGGCCGGGCGCTCGAGCACCTGCTCGACCGCAACCCGGACGCCTTCGACATCACCCTGTTCGGGGCCGAGCCGCGCGGCAACTACAATCGCATCATGCTGTCGCCGGTGCTGTCGGGCGAGAAGACCTACGAGCAGATCGTCACCCACGACGCCGCTTGGTACGCCGAGCATGGCGTGACCTGCCGCTTCGACGAGCCGGTCACCCGCATCGACAGGATGCGCAAGGTCGTGGTCACGGCGCGGGGCGAGACGCCCTATGACCGGCTGCTGATCGCCACCGGTTCCTCGCCGTTCATCATCCCCGTGCCCGGCCGCGACCTGCCGGGCGTGCTGGCCTACCGCGACCTTGGCGACGTGGAGCGGATGATCGACTACGCCCGCAAGCCCGGCACCCGCGCCGTGGTGATCGGCGGCGGCCTGCTGGGGCTGGAGGCGGCGGCGGGCCTTCAGGCGCGCGGCATGGCGGTGACCGTGGTCCACCTGATGGGCCACCTGATGGAGCGCCAGCTCGACCCCGCCGCGGGCTGGCTGCTGGAGCGCGAGCTGACCCGCCGCGGCATCGCCGTGCGGTGCAAGGCCGACACGGCGGCGATCCTCGGCGAAACCCATGTGACGGGCGTCGCGCTGAAGGACGGCACCGAACTGCCCTGCGACCTCGTGGTGATGGCGGTCGGCATCCGGCCCGCCGGGCAGCTGGCGAAGGACGCGGGCCTGCCGGTCAACCGCGGCGTGGTGGTCTCCGACCACATGCGCACCGCCGACCCCGAGGTCTATGCGGTCGGCGAATGCGTCGAGCACCGCGGCAACTGCTACGGGCTGGTGGCGCCGCTCTACGACCAGGCGAAGGTGGTGGCGGCGAACCTGCTTGGCTTCTCGCACCGCTTCGAGGGGGCCGAGGTGTCCACCAAGCTCAAGGTCACCGGCGTGGACCTGTTCTCGGCCGGCGATTTCACTGAGGCGCCGGGGCGCGAGGAGATCGTGTTCCGCGACCCCGCGCGCGGCGTCTACAAGCGCCTCGTGATCGAGGGCGACGCCATCCGCGGCGTGGTGATGTACGGCGACACGGCGGATGGGCCGTGGTTCTTCGACAAGCTGAAGAAGCGCGAGAACATCTCCGAACTGCGCGACACCCTGATCTTCGGCCCGGCCTTCGCGGGGGGCGCCCCCGCGGACCCTATGGCGGCCGTTGCAGCCTCGCCGGATGATGCGGAAATCTGTGGCTGCAACGGCGTCTGCAAGGGCGCGATCGTCGGCGCGATCACGTCGAGGGGCCTGACCACGCTGGAGGAGGTGCGCGCCCACACCAAGGCCTCGTCCTCCTGCGGCTCCTGCACCGGGCTGGTGGAGCAGGTGATGGCGGTCGCGCTGGGCGCGGCCTTCAAGGCCACGGCGGAAAAGCCGATGTGCAAGTGCACCGACCTCACGCACGAGGACGTGCGCCGCCTCATCAAGGCGCGCGAACTGAAGTCCATGCCGGCGGTGATGCAGGAACTTGGGTGGAAGTCCTCCTGCGGCTGCGCCTCCTGCCGCCCGGCGCTGAACTTCTACCTGCTGGCCGACTGGCCGCTCGACTATCGCGACGACGCCCAGAGCCGTTTCATCAACGAACGCGCCCACGGCAACATCCAGAAGGACGGCACCTTCAGCGTGGTGCCGCGCATGTGGGGCGGGCTGACCAGCGCGGAGGAACTGCGCGCCATCGCCGACGTGGTGGACCGCTTCGCCATCCCCACGGTCAAGGTGACCGGCGGCCAGCGCATCGACCTGCTGGGGGTCCGCAAGGAGGATCTGCCCGGCGTCTGGGGCGCGCTGAACGCGGCCGGGATGGTCTCGGGCCACGCCTACGCCAAGGGCCTGCGCACGGTGAAGACCTGCGTCGGCACCGACTGGTGCCGCTTCGGCACGCAGGACTCGACCGGCCTGGGGGTGAAGCTGGAAAAGCTGCTCTGGGGCTCATGGACCCCGCACAAGGTGAAGCTCGCCGTCTCCGGCTGCCCGCGCAACTGCGCCGAGGCGACCTGCAAGGATGTGGGCATCGTCTGCGTCGACTCGGGCTACGAGATCGGCGTCGGCGGCGCGGCGGGGATGGACCTCAGGCACACCGACCTGCTGGCCAAGGTCGCGACCGAGGACGAGGCGCTCGAGATCGTCGCCGCCTTCGTGCAGCTCTACCGCGAGAACGCCCGCTACCTGCACCGGCCCTACAAGTGGATCGAGCGCGTCGGCCTCGACTGGGTCAAGGCCCGCGTCGTGGAGGACCGCGACAGCCGCGCCGCGCTGGTGGAGCGCTTCGCCCTCAGCCAGTCCGTCTATCAGCGCGACCCCTGGGCCGACCGCGCCGAAGGCGCCGAGGCGCACGAGTTCGCCCCCCTCGCCGATTTCGCCCGACTGGAGGCCGCGCAATGACCACGCTCGCGCCCAACGCCGCCGCCGCCGCCGCCGACTGGATCGACGTGGGGCCGCTCGACGCCGTCCCCGTCCGCGGCGCGCGCAAGCTGCGCACGCCCATGGGCTGCGTCGGCCTGTTCCGCACCCATGACGACCGGGTGTTCGCGCTGGCCGACCGCTGCCCGCACAGGGGCGGGCCGCTGTCGGACGGGATCGTGCACGGCGCCTCGGTCACCTGCCCGCTGCATGGCTGGGTCATCAGCCTCGAGACCGGCCGCGCGCAGGGCGCCGACGAGGGGGCCGTGCCCACCATCCCCTGCCGCGTCGAGGCCGGCCGCATCCTGATCGACCGATCCGTGCTGACCGCCGCGAAGGCCGCCTGAGATGGCCCCGCGCGATCTGGGCGACGGAGAGGCGGGCGGGCCCGCGGGCGGGGCGGTCGCCACCGCCTGCCCCTATTGCGGCGTCGGCTGCGGGGTGCTGGCGACGCCGGACGGGGCGGGGGGCGCGGCCATCGCCGGCGACCGGGCGCATCCGGCCAATGCCGGGCGGCTCTGCGCCAAGGGCTCGGCGCTGGGCGAGACGCTGGGCCTCGGGGACCGCCTGCTGCACCCGATGGTCGACGGCGCGCGGGCGTCCTGGGACGCGGCGCTCGACCGCATCGCCGACCGTTTCCGCGACGCCATCGCCCGCAGGGGGCCGGAGTCGGTCGCGCTCTACGTATCGGGCCAGCTGCTGACCGAGGACTACTACGTCGCCAACAAGCTGATGAAGGGCTTCATCGGCTCGGGCAACATCGACACCAACTCGCGGCTCTGCATGGCCTCGGCCGTGGCCGGCCACCGCCGCGCCTTCGGCACCGACACGGTGCCCGGCATCTACGAGGATCTGGAACTCGCCGATCTCGTGGTGCTGGTGGGCAGCAACCTCGCCTGGTGCCACCCGGTCCTGCACCAGCGCCTGATCGCCGCGAAGGCCGCGCGCCCCGCCATGCGCGTGGTGCTGGTCGATCCGCGCCGCACGGCATCGGCGCAGGTCGCCGACCGCCATCTGGCCATCGCGCCGGGCTCGGACGCGGCGCTGCTGACCGGGCTGCTGGCCTGGGCGGCGGAGGGCGGCGCGCTCGACCACGGCTATCTGGCCGATCACGTCAGCGGGGCCGAGGCCGCGCTGGCCGCGGCGCGGCCCATGACGCTGGACGCCGTGGCCGCCGCCACCGGGCTTCGCCGCGTCGAGATCGCCGCCTTCTATGAGGAATGGACCCGCACGCCGCGCGTCGTGACGCTGTGGAGCCAGGGCGTGAACCAGTCGGTGCGCGGGACCGACACGGTGAACGCCATCACCAACCTGCACCTCGCCACCGGGCGCATCGGCCGCCCCGGCATGGGGCCGTTCAGCGTGACCGGCCAGCCCAACGCCATGGGCGGGCGCGAGGTCGGGGGGCTCGCGAACATGCTCGCCGCCCATCTCGACATCGAGAACCCCGACCACCGCGCCCGGGCGCAGGGCTTCTGGAACAGCCCCCGCATCGCCGACAAGCCCGGCCTGAAGGCGGTGGACCTGTTCCGCGCCCTGGGCGAGGGGCGGATCGAGGCGCTGTGGATCCTCGGCACCAACCCCGCCTTCAGCCTGCCCGACGCCGACGGCGTGGCCGCCGCGCTCGCCCGCTGCCCCTTCGTCGCGGTGTCGGACCTGACCGCGCGCACCGACACCGCCCGGCACGCGCATGTGCTGCTGCCGGCGCTGGGCTGGGGCGAGAAATCCGGCACCGTCACCAATTCCGAACGGGTCATTTCGCGCCAGCGGGCCTTCCTGCCCCCGCCGGGCGAGGCGCGCGCCGACTGGGCGGCGCTGGCCGGGGTCGCGGCGCGGCTCGGCTGGGCGGAGGCCTTCGCCTGGGACGGCCCGGCGGCGATCTTCCGCGAACACGCGGCGCTGTCGCGCGTCGCCGGGCGCGACTTCGACATCTCGGCCTGGGCCGCGACCGACGACGCGGACTACGCCGCCATGCGCCCCTTCCGCTGGCCCGCCCCGGCCGAGGGGCCCGCGCCCGCCCGCTTCTTCGCCGAGGGCGGCTTCCACACCCCGGACGGGCGCGGCCGCATGATCCCCGTCGCCGCTGTCGCCGCGGCCCCGGCGCAGGGCTTCGCGCTGTTGACCGGACGGGTCCGCGACCACTGGCATTCCATGACGCGCACCGGCCTGTCGCCGCGGCTGTCGGCCCACATCGCCGAGCCCTTCCTCGAGATCCACCCCGACGACGCCGCGGCCCTCGGCATCGCGCCCGCCGATCTGGTCGAGGTCGAGGGGCTGTCGGACGGCGAACCGATGGGCGCGGCGCTGCTGCGCGCGCGCCTGACCCCCGACATCGTCCCCGGCGCGGTGTTCGCGCCGATGCACTGGACCGGCGACACCGCGCCGGCCGGCCGCATCAACCCCGCGGTGCAGGTGGGCTGCGATCCGGTCTCGGGCCAGCCCGGCCTCAAGGGCGGCCGGGCGCGCCTGCGCCGCGCCGCGGTGGCCTGGCACGCCTTCGCCCTGTCGCGGGCGCGCCCGCGCGCCGACCGCTGCGCCTATGCCGCGCTCGCCCGCGCCCGCGGCGGCTGGCGGGCGGAACTGGCCGGCCGGGCCGAGCCCGAGGACTGGGAGGGGTTCGCGGCCGGGCTGCTGGCGGTGGGCGAGGCCCGCATCCTGACGGTGCGCGACGCGCGGCGCGGGGGGTTCCGCGCCGCCTGGATCGACGGGCAGGGCCGGCTGGTGGCCGCGCTGCTGGCCGCGCGGGCCCCGCTGCCGGCGGCGCGGTCCTGGATGGCGGGCGCGCTGGCCGAGGACCGCGACCCCGCCGCGCTGCTGGCGGGCTTCGCCGGCGCCGGCCTGCCCGATCCCGGCCCAACGGTCTGCGCCTGCTTCGAGGTCGGGCTGAACACGCTGAAGTCCGCCATCGCGTCGAAGGGCCTCGCCGATCTCGATGCGGTGGGCGCGGCGCTGTCGGCCGGCACCGGCTGCGGCGCCTGCCGGCCCGAGATCGCGCGCCTGCTCGCCCCCGAGGCGGAGGCCGTCGCATGATCCATCCGGTGTCGCTGGTGGGGGCGGGCCCGGGCGCGGCGGACCTGCTGACCTTCCGCGCCGCGGCCCGCATCGCGGCGGCCGATGCGGTGTTCCACGACCGCCTCGTGGACCCCGCCGCGCTGGCCCATGCAAGGCCGGGCGCCGAGGTGGTGCCGGTGGGCAAGGCCCCCGGCGTGCGGGAATGGTCGCAGCCGCGCATCAACCGCCTGCTGGTGGCCGCCGCGCTGGCCGGAAAGCGCGTGGTGCGCCTGAAATGCGGCGACCCCGGCGTGTTCGGCCGCGCGGGCGAGGAGATCGCGGCGCTGGCCGCGGCCGGCATCGCGGTCGAGATCGTTCCCGGCGTCACCGCCGCCTCGGCCGCCGCCGCTGCGCTGGGCCGTCCGCTCACCGACCGGGCGCGGGGGCGGTCGCTGCTGGTGGTGTCGGCCCATCCGGCCGAGGGCGCGCCGCCGCTCGACTGGGCGGCGCTGGCCGCGACGGACGCCGCGCTCGCCGTCTACATGGGCGTGGCGCGCGCGCCGCAGGTCGTGGCGGCGCTGCTGGCGGGCGGGGCAGCGCCCGGCACGCCGGTCTGCGCCGTCGAGCGCGCGGGCCACCCCGACGCCCGCCGCATCCGCGCCACGCTGGCCGACGCGCCCGCGGTGTTCGCCGCCGCGAACCTGCGCAACCCGGCGGTGATCCTGATCGACCCGCCCGCGACGGCCGCTGCGGCCGCCGCCATGCCGCGCGTCGCGGCCGCGGGCTGAGCCCGCCTCAGGCCCCGGCCGGCGCGCCCGCGGCGGGCCGCCGCCGCGCCAGCGCCGCGAAGCGCGCGCCCTGCAGCAGGGCGGAGGTCGCGGCCCCCGCCATCGCCCCCAGCATCAGCCCCGCCGGCCCGAACCCCGCCCCGAAGGCCAGCGCCGCCGCCACGGGCACGCCGACCCCCCAGAAGGCCGCCAGATACAGGGCCGAGGCCACATAGCCGTCGCCCAGCGCCCGGTTGCACTGCCCCAGCACGATCTGCGCCCCGTCCGGCACCACCATGACCGCGACCAGCCCCAGCAGCCCCGCCGCCGCCGTCAGCGTCGCGGGATCGGCGGTGTAGAGGCCCGCCAGCCGCCCCGCGCCAAGGGCGATCCCCAGGCCCGCCGCCGCCATCACCGCCGCGCAGGCCCCGAGCCCGGTCCAGCCGGTCAGCGCCGCCTCGCGCAGCCGCCCCGCGCCGAAGGCCGCGCCGACCTGCACGCCGGTCGCCACCCCGAGGCCCAGCGCCACCATGAACACCGTCGCCTCGAGGTTGTGGGCGATGGCGTAGGCCGCGGCGGCGGTCGGGCCCAGCAGCCCCGCCATCTGCGCCAGCGCCCCGAAGGCCGAGGTCTCGAAGAAAACCGACAGCCCGGCGGCGAAGCCCAGCCGCCGCATCTCGACGCCCGCCATCCAGCCTCCCGGCCCCCACAGCCCGCGGAACCGGCGCAGACCCCCCGCCGCCCGCACCTCCGGCAGCGTCAGCACCCGCCAGACCAGCGCCGCGGCGAGGAACGCCCGCACCAGGCTGCTCGCGATGGCCGAGCCCACGGCCCCCAGCTCCGGCGCGCCCAGCGCCCCGAAGATCAGCAGCCAGTTCAGCCCGATGTTCAGCAGGTTGGCCGCCAGCATCGCCAGCATGGCGAAGCGCGGCCGCCCCAGCCCCTCGAGCAGGAAGGCGCACACGACATAGAGGATCTGCAGCGGCACCCCGGGCGCGAGCGCGAGGCCGACCGCCCCGCCGCCGGCCGCCAGCGCCTCGGGCTGGCCGATCAGGCGCAGCCAGGTCCCGCCCATCGCCATGACGACCATGCCGACGCCGCCGCACAGGCCTGCCCAGGGCAGCGCCCGCAGCCAGATGTCCAGGCATTCGTCCAGGCGCCCGGCCCCCCGCCGCCGCGCCACCAGCGAGATCACCCCCATCTGCAGCCCGACGCCGGTCACCATGATCGGCACGAACAGCCCCAGCGCCACCGAGGCCTGCGCCAGCGCCAGCGTGTCGTAGCGCGCCAGCATCACCACGTCCGCCAGCGCCATCGCGAGGATCCCGGCGCGCGACAGCATCACCGGCCAGGCCAGCCGGGCCAGCGCCGACAGCCGGCGCAGCGCGCCCGCGGGCGGGGCCTCGGGAAAGCGCGCGGTCACGGCGCGCCCGCCAGCGCCCGCTCGCGCCGCCAGACATAAAGGCCCGAGCCCACGATCACCCCGGCCCCGAGCACCGTCCAGCCATCGGGCAGGTCGCCGAACAGCACCGCGCCCCACAGCGTCGCCCACAGCAGATGCGCATAGGTGAAGGGCGCGATGGCCGAGGCCGGCGCGACGGCGAAGGCGCGGATGATCAGCAGTTGCCCGGCCGTGCCGATGGCCCCCATCAGCGCCATGAGCCCCGCGTCCTCGGCGCTGGGCGTGCGCCAGACGAAGGGCAGCGACAGGCTGGCCAGCCCCGCCCCCAGCAGGGCGCTGTAGAGCGAGGTGGTCCAGAACCCCTCGCTGTCGCTGAGGTGCCGCGTGGCGATGGCGTAGGCCGCGAAGCACATCGCCCCCATCAGCGGCAGCAGCGCCGCGGCGCGGAACGCCTCGCCCCCGGGGCGGATGATGATCAGCGCCCCCAGGAAACCGAAGCCCACCGCCGTCCAGCGCCGCGGCCCGACCCGCTCGCCCAGCACCAGCGCGGCCAGCGCGGTGATGGCCAGCGGCCCGACCTCGAAGATCGCCGTGGCGTCGGCCAGCGGCATCACCGAGAAGGCGAGGAAGCCGAACAGGGTCGCGCCGAACAGGAAGGCCGAGCGGATCACCTGCAGCTTCAGCCGCCGCGTCCGCGCCACGCGGCCCAGCCAGGGCGCGACGATGGCCGCCACCAGCAGCGCCTGCACCGCATAGCGGGCCCAGATCACCTGAAGCGGGTCGTGGCGCTGCATCAGCCCCTTGGCGACCGCGTCCATGGTCGCGAAGCAGAAGGTCGACAGCGTCAGCAGCGCCGCGCCCCGCGCCACGGGCGACAGGGCGTTCAGGCGGGCGGCGATGGCGTGCATGGGGCAGGGGTCCGGCGGCCGCGTCCGGGCGGCGGCGCAGCGGTAGCGCGCCGCGCCGCCGCTGTCACGCCCGACCGCCGTCGCTTTTCCGCCACGGCGGCCCTACATTCGGGCGGCCCCATCAGGGAGGAGGAGCAAAACATGATGAAGCGCAACGCTCTCGCCATCGCGCTTGCCGCGGCCTTCGCCGCGCCCGCAGCCGCATCCGACCGCACGCCCGCGCCCGAGGGCGCGACGGTGTTCTTCGAGAACGTCAAGGACGGCGATACGCTGTCGAACCCGGTCAACATCCGGTTCGGCGTGACCAATCTCGAGGTCGTGCCGGCAGGCACCGAGGCGCATGGCAGCGGCCACCATCACCTGCTGATCAACGTCGAGGTCGACGACGAGCTGCTCGCCTCCGCCCTGCCGGCCGACGAGCAGCACCGGCATTTCGGCGGCGGTCAGACCGAGGTCACGCTCGAACTGCCGCCCGGCACGCATACGCTGCAATTGCTCGTGGGCGACCACAACCACGTGCCGCACGATCCGCCGGTGATCTCGGACAAGATCACCGTCACGGTGAACTGAACGCGCGCGGGGCGGGCACCGGGCCCTCCCCGCGATCCCCCGCCGCTCAGGCGCGGGGCGCGACCACCATGATCATCTGGCGGCCTTCGACCTTCGGCATCGATTCGACCTTGCCCAGCGCGTCGATGTCGCCGGCGACCCGGTTCAGCAGGTCGCGCCCCAGCTCCATGTGCGCCATCTCGCGCCCGCGGAACCGCAGCGTCACCTTCACCTTGTCGCCTTCCTCGAGGAACCGCGACACGTTGCGCATCTTCACGTCGTAGTCATGGTCGTCGATGTTCGGGCGGAACTTGACTTCCTTGACCTCGATGATCTTCTGGTTCTTGCGTGCTTCGGCGGCTTTCTTCTGCTGTTCGTATTTGAACTTGCCGAAGTCCATGATCTTGCACACGGGCGGGTCGGCCGTGGGCGAGATCTCGACGAGGTCGAGCCCGACCTCCTCGGCCAGCCGCATCCCCTCCTCGGGGCGCAGCACGCCCAGATTCTCGCCGTTGTGGTCGATCAGGCGGATCGTGGGGCAGCGGATCATCCGGTTGATGCGCGGGCCCGTGTCTCGGGTCGGCGCCGCAGCCTGGTGCGGTCTCCTCGGTATGGTCGCTCTCCGTCGCTTTCGCCCCGGCGCGTCGGCGCGCCGTCACGGGCCATAAATGCCGATGCGCCGCCCCCTTTCGGAAGCGGCCCGGCGCGGCATTATGCACCCGGGCCGCGAGGCCGCGCAAGGGCGTCCGGATCGGCGCCCGCCCGGATCGGCGCCCCCCCGGATCAGCGACCGTCCAGCACCAGCACCGTCGGCCGGTCCGGCAGCCGGTCGCGCGCCAGCGTCACGCTGTCCCCCCCGGCGCGGCGCACGTCGAAGTCACCCGCCATCCCGGCGAGGAAGCGCTCGAGGTTGCCCGGCCCGAACCAGTGCATCGGGATCACCACCCGCGCGCGCAGCCGCTGCATGACGCGGATCATCGCCTCCTGGTTCATGGTGTAGCCGCCGTCGACCGGCGCCATCACCACGTCCAGCCGCCCGATCAGCCCGTACTGGGCGTCGGTCGGCTCGTGGTGCAGGTGGCCGAGATGGCCGATGCACAAATCCGCGACCTCGAACACGAAGATCGAGTTGGCGTTCGGCTCGAGCCCGCCCCAGCCGCGGATGTCGGTCGGCACGTTGCGCACCAGCAGGTCGCCGACCTCCACCCAGTGATCGGCCCCCAGCGGGTCGGCGTCGTCCCAGCCGGGCAGGACATGCGCGATGCGCGGGTCGGGGTTGGGCGTCCAGTGCGTGCTGTGGGCCTTGTTCATGGTCGCGACCATGGGCGGCTCGCCCCCGCCCCACCAGCCGGCGAAATCGGTCACCGCGGTCACGCCGCCCGGCGTCTCGATGCGGAACGAGGCGTGGCCGACGAAGGTGATGCCGACCTCGTCCGGCCCCAGCGAGGCCCGGATCACCCGCGGGCCGGCGTCCGCGACGGCGAAGCAGTTCGATGCGGCGAGCGCGGGGCCCGCCGACAGCAGGGCGAGCGCGAGGGCGGCGGTGCGCATGGGGCGGCTCCATCCCGGTCGCGGCCCCTGCGGCCGCACGCCACAGCTAGGGCGCGCCGCCCGCCCGGCCAGCCTCAGGCGTCGGCGCCCACCGCCGCCGCGACCGAGGCGACCCCGTCGCGCGCCAGCAGCGCGTCGAGGCCGCGGGCGATGCCGGCCGCGAGGCCGGGCCCGCCATAGACCAGCGCGGTGTAGAGCTGCACGGCGTCCGCCCCGGCCCGGATCTTGGCGTAGGCGGTCTCGGCGCTCTCGACGCCGCCCACCCCGATCAGCGCCACGCGCCCCCGCGTCAGGCGCCGCAGCCGCCGCAGCACCTCCGTCGAGCGCGCGAACAGCGGCCGTCCCGACAGGCCCCCGGCCTCGCCCCCGCGCGGGTCGGTCAGCCCCTCGCGCGACAGCGTCGTGTTGGTGGCGACGATGGCCGCCACGCCGCGGTCCAGCGCCACCCCCGCCACGGCCTCGAGCGCCGCCTCGTCGAGATCGGGCGCGATCTTCAGCGCCAGCGGCGTCGCGCCGGCCTCGGCCATGCAGGCCGCCAGCAGCGCGTCCAGCGCCGCCGGCCCCTGAAGATCGCGCAGCCGCTCGGTGTTCGGGGACGAGACGTTGACCGACAGGAAATCCGCCCGGCCCCGCAGCGCCCGCACCAGCGCGACGTAATCCGCCGCGCGGTCGGGGCTGTCCTTGTTCGCCCCGAGGTTCACGCCCACCACCCCCGCCGGCCGGGGGGCCGCCAGCCGCGCCAGCAGCGCCGCCAGCCCGTCATTGTTGAAGCCGTAGCGGTTGATCACCGCCCGGTCGGCGGGCAGGCGGAACACGCGCGGGCGCGGGTTGCCGGGCTGGGGGCGGGGCGTCACCGCGCCGACCTCGACGAAGCCGAAACCCGCCCGCAGCAGGGGCGACAGCGCGACCGCGTTCTTGTCGAAGCCCGCCGCCAGCCCCACCGGGTTGGGCAGCGCCAGCCCCATGACCCGCGTCGCCAGCCGCGGCGTCGCGACCGGCCCGGGCGCGGGCGCCAGCCCCGCCCGCAGCGCGGCGAGCGCGAGGCCGTGCGCGGTCTCGGGGTCGAAGGCGCGCAGGGCGCGCATCGCGGCGCGCTCCAGCATCAGCGCATCGCCGCCGGGAATTCGTGGCCGCCGGGCCCGAGCGGCAGGGGCTCGGCCCACAGCACGTCGGCCAGCCGCAGCGGGCCGTAGAGGTGCGGGAACAGGGCCCCGCCGCGCGACGGCTCCCAGCGCAGGGCCTCGCCCAGCGCGTCGGCATCCAGTGCCGCCAGCACGAGGCCCGCCTGCCCGGCGAAATGCTTCGCCGCCGTCTCGCGCGCCTGCGCGGCGGTCGAGAAATGCACGAAGCCGTCCGCGACATCGACCGGCGCGCCGGCGCTCTCGCCGGCCGCCTGCAGGGCCGCCCACTGGTCGGCCGTCAGGATCTTGTAGATGAGCATGGACGGGGCGTGCCGCGCCGCGGCGGCCGCGTCAAGCGGGGGGAGGGGGCCATGGCGGATCTCGGGGTCGTGGGGGTGGCGGGCTGCGGGCGCATGGGCCTGCCGATGGCGCGCGCGCTGCTGCGCGCGGGCGTGCCGGCCTTCGGCCACGACATCCGCCCGGCGGCGGATTTCGGCGATTTCGCGCCGCGCATGATCGCGGACCCCGGCGATTTCGCGGCGCGCTGCGGCACGGTGCTGTCGGTGGTCCGCGACGCGGCGCAGACCGAGGCGCTGCTGTTCGGCGCGCGGGGCCTGCTGCGCGGCGGCGCGATCCGCACGCTCGTCGTCTGCTCGACGCTGTCGCCGCGCTGGCTGGCGGACCTGCCGGCGCGCTGTCCGGTCCTGCGGCTTGTCGACGCGCCGATGTCGGGCGCGCAGGTCGCGGCCGAGGAGGGGCGGCTGTCCTTCATGCTGGGCGGCGATCCGGCCGATCTCGACCGCCTCGCGCCGCTGTTCGCCGCCATGGGCCGGGTGTCGCACCGCATGGGGCCGTTCGGGGCGGGGATGACCGCCAAGGTGCTGAACAATTACGTCGCGGCGTCCTCGGTCGCGGCCGTGCGGCAGGCGCTCGCCTGGGCCGACGCGCTGGGGGTGGACCGCGCGCGGCTGCTGGCGCTGATGCATGACAGCTCGGGGCAGACCTGGTTCGGCTCGGGCTTCGGGCGCATCGAATTCGCCCGCGACGGCTGGGCCGCGGACAATTCCATCGGCCTGCTCACCAAGGACGTCGCCGCCTGCCTCGACGCCGTCGGCGCCGACCCGGCCGATGGGCTGCCCGCCGCCCTGCTCGCGGCGCTGCATGCGCTCGGGCCCGACCGCGGGTGAACCGCGCCCCTCAGGGCACCGGCGCGCGCGCCAGCAGCTCGGCCGCGCGGTCGATGCGCAGCCGGCGCTCGCGGTGGACGATGTAGAGGCCCGCCCCGATCACCACCGACGCCCCGGCCAGCACGGTCGGCGACGGCGCCTCCGCGAAGATCAGGAACCCGATCCCCAGCCCCCAGACCATCGAGCTGTATTCGAACGGCGCCAGCGTCGAGGCGTCGGCGTGGCGATAGCCCTCGGTCATCAGGATCTGCGCCGTGCCCCCCAGCAGCCCCGCGGCCACCAGCAGCGCGGTGTGGCGCGGGCCGGGCAGGCTCCAGCCCCAGGGGATGGTCGCCAGCGACGCCAGCGTGCAGGAGACGGTGAACCAGAACACAATGGCCAGCGTCGTCTCGGTGCGGGTCAGCCGGCGGATGTGGATGGTCGCCAGCGCCACCAGCGCAGCGCCGCCCAGCGCGAACGCCGCCCCCGCGGCCTCGCCCCCCGTCACGCTGCCCGCGCCCAGCAGCGTCAGCCGCGGCCACAGCATCGCGATCACGCCGCACAGGCCCACGATCACCGCCGCCCAGCGGTGCCGCCGCACCGTCTCGCCCAGCATCAGCGCCGCCAGCGCCGTCGCCATCAGCGGCGCGGCATAGCCGATGGCGATGGCCTCGGGCAGGGGCAGCAGCCCCAGCGCGGCGAAGCCCGCCGCCATCGCGCCCACGCCGACGACCCCGCGGCTCAGATGCGCGGACGGGCTCGCGACGCGGAAGGCGTCGGCCAGCGTGCCGCGCGCCGCGGCCCAGATCAGGATGGGCGGCAGCGCGAAGAAGGACCGGAAGAACACCGCCTCGCCCACCGGCACCACCTCGCGCGCCGCCTTGATGCAGGCCGCCATCACCGTGAACAGCAGCACCGAGGCCAGCTTCAGCGCGATGCCGATGCCGATGCCGGGCGCCGGCCCATTGGCCGTCACAGCGCGGGCCGCAGATCGGTGCGCGCGAAATCATCGCCCTTGAACAGCAGCGCCTCGCCCCGCTCGGCCGCAAGCGAATAGGCGAAACAGTCGCCCATGTTCAGGCGCGCGGGGTGGCGTCCCCTGCCGAAGCGGGCGTGGGCCTCGCGCGCGGCGCGGGCATGGGCCGGTGTCACGGGTTCGACCGTCACTCCGCAGGCCGACAGCATCGCGTCGAGATCGAAACGCAGGCTCTGGCCGGCATTGTCGAGCCTGACGGCCGCCCCGAGGAAATTCACTGCCGACATGCGCTTGGCCACAGGGCGCGACAGGGCTCCCGCAAAGCGCTCCGCATCCGTTTCCCCGAGCGCGATCGCGACCACGGCCGAAGCGTCCACGATCATCGCGGCAGGCCGATCTCGTCATAGAGATCGTCGTGGTCCGACGTGGCGCCTGCCGCGCGCGCCGCGGCCCCCGTCTCATTTGCGATCCGAAGGATCTCCGCCAACCTTACCGGGTCGGGTCCCTCCGCCGCCGCCAGCGCCGCGCGCTTCTCGCGCAGCGCCGCGAGCACAGCCCCGGTCAGGCTGTCGCCGGTCTGCGCCGCGATCTCGGCTGCAAGGCGGTGCGCCTCGTCGTTCTTGATGTTGAGCGCGCCCATCGCTTCCACCATCGCAGCCAGTTGGGGTGGAAAGCTAGCGTCGCCCCCCGGCCCCCGCAACCGCGCCTCAGCCCATGTGCCCCTCGGCCCGCGCCCAGTGCAGCGTGGCGTCCAGCGCCTCGCCCATCGGGGCGAACAGCGCCTCGATCTCGTCCTCGGTGATGATCATCGGCGGGCAGGCGGCCAGAACGTCGCCGATGGCGCGGAAGATCACGCCGCGCTTCACCAGCTCCGCCGCCAGCCGCGGCCCCACCTTGCCCGGCTGGGCGAAGGTCGCGGCCCGGGCGCAGTCGGGCGAAAGCTCCAGCGCGCCGACGAGGCCCACGCCGCGGGCTTCGCCCACCAGCGGGTGGTCGGCGAAGCCGCGCAGCTTCGCCTGGAACAGCGGCGCGAGGCGGCGCACCCGGCCGACGATGTCGCGGCGCTGGTAGATCTCGATGGTCTTGCAGGCCACCGCGCAGCCCAGCGGGTGGCCGCCATAGGTGAAGCCGTGGCCGAAGGTGCCGATCTCGCCCGAGGCCGCCTCGATGGCGTCGGCCATCTCGGCGTTGATGGCGACGGCCGACAGCGGCACGTAGGCCGCGGTCATCTGCTTGGCCATGGACATCGAGGTGGGGGCCATCCCCATGGTCGTGGCCCCGAACCAGTTGCCGGTGCGCCCGAAGCCGCAGATCACCTCGTCGTCGATCATCAGCACGTCGTGCTTGGCCAGTACCGGCATGATCGCCTCGAAATAGCCCTCGGGCGGCACGATCACGCCGCCCGCGCCCATCACCGGCTCGGCGATGAAGGCGGCCACGGTGTCGGGCCCCTCGGCTTCGATGAAGGCGTCGAGCTCGGCCGCCAGCCGCGCCGACATCTCCCGCTCGGTCTCGCCCGGCAGGCCGTTGCGCCAGTGGTGGGGGGTGGACACGTGCTTGATCCGGTCCACCGGCAGGTCGAAGTTGCGGTGGTTGTAGGGCAGTCCGGTCATCGACGCCGCCACGATGGTCACGCCGTGATAGCCCTTCTGCCGCGCGACGATCTTCTTCTTCTGCGGCAGGCCGCGCGCGTTGTTGTAGTACCAGGCCATCTTGACCTGGGTCTCGTTGGCCTCGGAACCGGAGGACTGGTAGAACACCTTGCTCATCGGGACCGGGGCGAGGTCCTTGATCTTCTCGGCCAGCTCGATGGCCGGCTCGTGGCTGCGCCCGCCGAACAGGTGGTAATAGGGCAGGCGGCCCAGCTGCTCGCGCGCCGCCTCGATCAGCTCGGCGTCGCCGAAGCCGAGGCCCGCGCACCACAGCCCCGCCATGCCCTCGATGAAGCGGTTGCCCTGGTCGTCGAAGACATAGACGCCCTCGCCGCGCTCGATGACATGCGGGCCGACCTGACGGTGCGCGACCCCGTTGGTGTAGGGGTGGAGCAGCGCCTCGACATCGCGGGCCTGCATGTTGCTGAGCGGTGCGCCGTCCATGGCCGGTCTCCCTGTGCTGCGCTCCGGTGATGCCGCAGCCCCGGCCGCGGCGCAACCGCGCCTGCGACGCTGCGCATGCGGCGGGCGACAGGGCGGGCGGGCCGCCGCGCGCGCGCCGGGCCTCAGCCCCCGCGGGCGGGCCGCAGGCGGCTCGGGCGCGGCCGGGGCGCGCCGCCCTCGGCCAGCACCGCGGTCATCGGGTGGTCGGGGTGAAGCGGCGCCCAGTCCGCGTGCAGGGCGGCGGCCGCGGCCGCGGCGTCGGCGTCCGCCGGCAGCCCCAGCGCCCAGTCGAGGAAGATCGAGCGGCATTCCGCCGGCCCGATCCCCGCGATGGCGTAGGCGTCGGCGATCAGCCCCCGGGGGTCCAGCGCGCAGCCCTTCATGGCCTTGCCTCCCGCAGCGCGGCCGCGATGCCCGTCCGCAGCGCCTCCACATCGCTGGCCGAGGCGATGAGGTCGCAGCCCGCCGCGCGCAGCGCCGCGGCCGGCCCGGCGGGGAACGCGACCGAGCCCGACAGGACGCCCGCCGCCCGCGCCGCCTCCGCCAGCCGCCGGAACGCCGCGAACACCGCCGGATCGGCCGCCCCGCCCAGCCCCGCGCTCCAGCCGTAATCGTTGGGGCCGAAGAACAGCAGGTCCACGCCCTCGACCGCGGCGATCTCGGGCGCGGCCTCCAGCGCGGCCGGGCTCTCGATCTGCACGGCGACGAAGGCGCGCGCGTTCCAGCCCGCGGCGTAGTCGCCCGCCCGCGCGCCCCAGCCGCCGGCGCGCACCACGCCCGCCGCCATCCCCCTGCGCCCCGCGGGGGGGTAGAGCGCCATGGCCACCGCCTCCCGCGCCTGCGCCGCGCTCTCGACCATGGGCAGGATCAGCCCGTCGGCCCCGGCGTCCAGCAGCCGCTTCACCCAGGCGTCCGAGATCTCGGGCGGGCGGGCCAGCGCCGCCGCGCCCCCGGCCTTCAGCGCCGCCAGCATCCGCCCCGCCGTCTCGATGGACAGCGCGCCGTGCTCGCAGTCCACCAGCCCGAAATCCGCCCCCGCGCCGGCCGCGATCTCCGCGGCCTCTGGGCTGGGCAGGTCCAGCCAGCAGCCCGCGGCCGGCAGCCGCCCGAACAGCCTCTCCGCTTTCGCCCGCGGCGCGCCCATGCGACCCTCTCTCGCGTCCGATGCCCTTGCGCGCGATCAAGCCCCGCGCGATGCAGCGGCGCAAGGTGGCGGCACAACACCGGGAGGAAAGACCCATGCTGACGATACCCCTCGACACCGTGGGCTGGATCATCGTCAAGGCGCGCGAGTTCGACGTGAAGGTGGAGGGCGACGCCGGGGGGGACGACGGCAATCCCGCGGGCGTGCTTCAGCACGAGGCCGACGACAGCACCGAGGGCGAGCTGCGCAGCTGGATCGACGACCTCACCGACACCCAGCAGGCCGAGCTGGTGGCCCTGTTCTGGCTGGGCCGCGGCGACGGCGACGCGGCCGAATTCGGCGACCTCGTCGCGCAGGCGCGGCGGTCTCGGGTCTCGCGCACCTCGAAATACCTGCTCGGCCAGCCCCTGCTCGCCGACTACCTCGAGGAGGGGCTCGAGGCGCTGGGGGTGGACACCTCGGACCTCGAATCGGGCCTGCGCTGAGCGCCGGCCCGCGCCGCCCCGGGCCTCAGGCCGGCACCACCCGCGCCCGGGTCCGCCCGTCGCCGAACTGGATGAACACCGGCGCGCCCACCGCCAGCGGGTCCTGCGGCCCCTGCACGATGGTGAACAGCCGCCCGTCATCGGTGCGCACGACGTATTCCAGCCCGTCCTGCTTCGACAATTCGCCCTGCGCCAGCGCCCCCGCCGCGGCGCCCAGCACGATGCCCGCCCCGATGGCCACGATCTGGCCCCAGCCCGCGCCGATCTCGCGCCCGATGGCCCCGCCCGCCGCGCCGCCGATCACCGCCCCCAGCCGCGGGTCGGTCAGGCTGTCGCCGTCCTCGAGGCGGACGGGCCGCACCGCCTCGACCGTGCCGCGCTCGGTGCGCACCGCCCCGCCCACCGCGCGGCTGTCGTAGACGTCGCCCCCGACCTGCCGGGCGCAGCCGGGCAGGACGAGCGCCGCGGCCAGCAGGGCGGCCAAGGCGCGGGCGGTCAAGGCGCGGGCGGGCAGGCGGGCAGGGGGCATGGCGCGGTCTCCGACGGTCTGGCCTCCGGGCTTCCCCTGCCCGCGGGGCGGTTTCATGGCGCTCAGTGGCGGAAATGGCGGACGCCCGTGAACACCATCGCGAGGCCGCGCGCGTCGGCCGCCGCGATCACCTCGGCGTCGCGGACCGATCCGCCGGGCTGGATCACCGCCGTCGCCCCGGCCTCGGCCGCGGCGATCAGGCCGTCGGCGAAGGGGAAGAAGGCGTCCGACGCCACCACCGACCCCTTCGCGGGGCTCTCGGGCAGGCCCAGCGCCTCGGCCATGTCCTGCGCTTTCCGCGCCGCGATGCGGGTGCTGTCGACGCGGCTCATCTGCCCCGCGCCGATCCCGACCGTGGCGCCGCCCTTCGCATAGACGATGGCGTTGGACTTGACCCGCCGCGCCACCGTCCAGGCGAACAGCAGGTCGGCGCGCTCGGCCTCGGTCGGGGCGCGCCGGGTCGCGACGCGCAGGTGCAGCGGCGGCGGCGCGTCGCGGTCCTGCATCAGGAAGCCGCCCGCGACCTGCGTGAAGGCCGGGCCCGGCGCGGCCGGGTCGGGCAGGGCGGGGGCCAGCAGCAGCCGCAGGTTGGGCTTGGCCGCGAAGACCGCGCGCGCCGCCTCGTCCGCGCCGGGCGCGATCACCACCTCGGTGAAGATCGCGGCGATGGCCTGCGCCGTCGGCCCGTCGAGCGGCCGCGTCAGCGCCACGATCCCCCCGAAGGCCGAGACCCGGTCGCAGTCGAAGGCGCGCGCGTAGGCCTCGGCCAGCGTGCCGCCCAGGGCCGCGCCGCAGGGGTTGGCGTGCTTGACGATCACGCAGGCGGGGCGGTCGCCCAGCGCCGCCGCGGCCTCCCACGCCGCGTCGGTGTCGGCGATGTTGTTGTAAGACAGCGGTTTGCCCTGAAGCTGGGTTGCGTCCGCCACCCCCGGCCGCGCAGCGCCGCCTGCGTAGAAGGCCGCGCGCTGGTGGGGGTTCTCGCCATAGCGCAGCGTCTCGCGCAGCCACCCGGCGAAGGCGCGGCGGCGCGGCGCGAACAGGCCGGCGCGGCCGGCCATCCAGGCCGACACGGCCGCGTCGTAGGCGGCGGTCAGGGCGAAGGCCTCGGCCGCGAGGCGCAGGCGCAGGGCGCGGGTGGTGCCGCCATGGGCGTCGATCTCGGCCAGGATCGCGTCGTAATCGGCCGGGTCGGTCGCCACCGCCACCGCGTCGTGGTTCTTGGCCGCGGCGCGCAGCATGGCCGGGCCGCCCACGTCGATCTGCTCGACGCAGGCCGCCGCGTCCGCCCCCGCTTCCAGCGTCGCCTCGAAGGGGTAGAGGTTCACCGCCAGCAGGTCGATGGCCGCGATCCCCTGCGCCGCCAGCGCCGCCATGTGCGCGGGGCTGTCGCGCCGCGCCAGCAGCCCGCCATGGACCGCCGGGTGCAGGGTCTTGACGCGCCCGTCCAGCATCTCGGGAAAGCCGGTGGTCTCGGCCACCTCGGTCACGGCCAGCCCCGCCGCGCGAAGCGCCGCCGCGGTGCCGCCGGTCGAGACCAGCGCCACGCCGCGCGCCGCCAGCGCCGCGGCGAAATCCGTGCCGCCGGTCTTGTCGGACAGCGAGATCAGCGCGCGCCGGACCGGCAGGATGCCCGGGTCTGCGGGGGCCGTCTCGGGTGCGGCGGGCGGCGTGGCGTCGGACATGGGCGGGCTCCGGGGCGCGCGGGGGCCGATTCGGGGGCGCGGCACCGGCTATGGCGCAGCCGCCGCCGCGCTGGCAACCGCCGCGCGCGGCCGCGCCCGCCGTTCCGCCCGGGCGCCCGCCCGCGCGCCTTCCCGCCCGCGCGCCTGCCTGCGCGCCCGCCATCCCGCCCGCGCGCCCGCCCGCCCGCTCGCCCCCCGCAGTCCCGCGCCTGTCCGCGCGCGCCGATGGCGCGCCGTCACCCCTGCGGCGCGTCCGCCGCGGCATCGGCCCGCGCCGCGACGGGCTCGCCCCGCTCGACCCGGCGCAGGCCCCAGACCAGCCGCGCGCCGTCCGCGCCGGCCATCGCCTCGACCACGATCTGCCGGGTCCCGCGCACGCGCCCCGCGCCCGGGTCGAGCCACACCCCCGCCGTCAGCCGCAGCCCGCCGCGCCCGGCGCGGAACAGCCAGCCCGGCGCGTCGGGCGGCGACAGCAGCACGCCCTCGGGCGTCAGCGCCGCCGGCAGGTCGGGGGGCAGGTGGAACCGCGCCGCCACCGGCAGCCCGTCCTCGCGCAGCGCGCGCGCCAGCCGGGCGCGGGCCTCGGGCGTGGGGGCGGCGGCGCGATCCTCGCCGCGCAGCTCGGTCCCGTCGCGCGACAGGCGCAGGCGGCGCGTGACCAGCAGGCCGAAGCGGTCGAGATAGCCGTCATGCTCGGCCAGCAGCCACAGCGCCTCGCCGTCCTCGGCGCGCTCGCAGCCCGCGCGGCGCGGCGCGCGCAGCAGCGGCCGGCCCAGCAGCGCGGCGAAGCGGTCCGCGGGGGCGACGCGCACGCAGGCCACCCCGCCGACCTCGACGGTCGAGAACGCGGCCGTGGCGCGCCCGGCCTCGTCCCAGTCCTCGCCGAAGCCCGCGCCAGGCCCGACCGAGCCGAACAGCCGCTCCCGGCCGGCCGTCAGCTCGATGGCCAGCGCCGAGCCGCCGCCGCGCGGGCCGGGCGGCGGGGCGGCCGCGTCGACCGCAAGGCACAAGCGCCCCGCCGCCATCCGCGCCACGCCCAGCGCCCCGTCGCGCCGCGGCCCCCGCGCATCCGCCCCGGCGGCGGCGAAGGCGGCGTCCAGCGGCGGCGGCGCGGGCATGCGGCCCGCGCCGTGGAAGCGCGGCGGGGCGCCGTCGCCCAGCCGCAGCGCCCGCAGCGCCGGCCCCAGCGCCGCCAGCGCCGCCAGGTGCCGGGCGTCGGGCTCGCGCCCCGCGGCCCGCAGCGCCGCGGCGCTCCAGGCCAGCGCGCAGAACGCCCGCCCGGCGCGATCGGCGTCGCGGGCGATGGCGGGCCCGTCCTCGTCGGCGAAGGCTGCGCCCCCGGCCCCCAGGGCGGCGCGCGCGGCCGCCAGCGCCCGCGGCGCGCCCTCGACCGCCAGCGCCCCCAGCGCAAGGCCCGTCGCCGCCTCGAGCCGGTCGAGCGGATCGGGCGCCGCGCGCCACCGGGCGGCAAGGAAACGCAGATGCGCGGTCACGCAGCGCAGCAGCGCCCGCTGCCCGGCCGCGTCGAGCACCGAAAGCAGGTCGGGCAGGGCGCAGGCCAGCCGCGCGAGACGGCGCCCCGCGAGCCCCGGCCGCCAGCCGGGCCCGCCGCCGCCGCCGAACCGCCGCGCCCAGTCCACCGCCCACAGCGCCAGCCGCGCCCGGTCCGCGCGCGCCCCGGCCGCCGCGTCGCCCAGCCAGTCGAACCCGTGCATCGCCTCGGCCCAGGCGGGGGCGGGCGATGGGGTCCGCCAGGGCCCGCGCGGGTCGATCCGCGCGGTCTCGCCCCCCAGCCGCGCCTCGCCCGCGGCCAGCCGCGCCGCGGCCTCGGCGTCGCCGATCTCGAGCGGCTCCGGCGCGTGCGGGGCCGGACGCGCGGGACGCGCGGCCATCCCCGCCCGCCGGGCGGCGAGCCGGTCGCCCGCGGCCCGCCAGCGCCGCGCGGCCATCTTGGCCAGCGCCGCCGCCCAGCGCCCCGGTCCCGCCATGAAGCCCCTCCGAAGGCCCTGTTCGCCGGCGGGGACGATGGCCGCCCGACGCCGCGCTGTCGACCGCCCTTTGCGCCCGCGCCGTGCCCCACCGCGCCGTGCCCCGCCGCGCCGTGCCCCGCCGCCGTCGGCGCGATGCTCCGCGCCCCGGACCCCGTGGCCCCGGACCCCGCGGCCCCGGACCCCGCGGCCCCGGACCCCGCGCCCCCTCAGCCCCCGCCGATCCGTCCCCGCACCCCGCCGGTCTGGGCGCGGTCGAGCATCAGGTGGTCCAGCAGCACGCAGGCCAGCATCGCCTCGCCCACCGGCACGGCGCGGATGCCCACGCAGGGGTCGTGGCGGCCCTTGGTCACGATCTCGGTGTCGGCCCCGTCGCGGTCGATGGTGGCCCGCGGCGTCAGGATCGACGAGGTCGGCTTGACCGCGAAGCGTGCCACCACCTCCTGCCCCGTCGAGATGCCGCCGAGTATGCCCCCGGCGTGGTTGGACAGGAATTCCGGCCCCTCCGCCCCCATGCGCATCTCGTCGGCGTTCTCGACCCCGGTCAGCGCGGCCGAATCGAAGCCCGCCCCGATCTCGACGCCCTTCACGGCGTTGATCGACATCAGCGCGGCCGCGATGTCCTGGTCCAGCTTGGCGTAGATCGGCGCGCCCAGGCCCGGCGGCACGCCCCCCGCGCGCAGCTCGATCACCGCGCCGGTGGAACTGCCCGCCTTGCGCAGCGCGTCGAGCTGCCCCTCCCAGCGCGCCGCGGCCCCCGCGTCGGGGCACCAGAACGGGTTGCGCGCGCATTCCGCCCAGTCCCAGGCGTCCGGGTCGATGCGGTCGGCGCCCATCCGCACCATCGCGCCCTGCACCGTCAGGCCCGGCGCCAGCCGCGCCAGCGCCGCGCGCGCCACGCCGCCGGCCGCCACCCGCGCCGCGGTCTCGCGGGCCGAGGACCGCCCGCCGCCGCGCGGGTCGCGCACGCCGTACTTCAGGTGATAGGCGAAATCGGCGTGGCCGGGGCGGAACTTGTCGGCGATGTCGCCGTAATCCTTGGACCGCTGGTCCTTGTTCTCGATCATCAGCTGGATCGGCGCGCCGGTCGTGACGCCCTGATGCACGCCGGACAGGATGCGCACCGTGTCGGGCTCGCGCCGCTGGGTGACGAAGCGCGACTGGCCCGGCCGGCGCCGGTCGAGCCATGGCTGGATGTCGCCCTCCGACAGCGGCACCCGCGGCGGGCAGCCGTCGACGGTCGCGCCCAGCGCCGGCCCGTGGCTTTCGCCCCAGGTCGTCACGCGGAACACATGGCCGAAACTGTTGAACGACATGGCGGCGCCTCCCCGCCCGGGTGTTAGCGCGCCGGGGCGGCGCCGGAAAGCCCGGGCCTCAGCGCATCGCGGCCGCAACGGTCGCGGGACGGCCCGGCAGGTCGAGCCGCGCGACGCGCGGCGGGCTTTCCGCGATCACGCGCCCGGCGCGGATCACCGCCAGCCGCGCGGCCCGGGTGCGGATCGCCTCGACCCGGTCGGCCGCATCCAGCAGCACCATGTCGGCGCGGCAGCCGACCGCCACGCCGTAATCCGGCAGGCCCATGACGGCGGCGGCGTTGGCCGTCACGGCGTCGAAGCAGAATTCCATCGCCTCGCGGCTCGACAGGTGGCCGACATGCAGGCCCATCGCGGCGGCGTCCAGCATGTCGGCGCAGCCCAGCGAATACCACGGGTCCATCATGCAGTCCGACCCGAAGGCCACCGTCACGCCCGCCGCGCGCAGCTCCGCCACCCGCGTCATGCCGCGGCGCTTCGGGTAGGCGTCGTGGCGGCCCTGGATCAGGATGTTGATCAGCGGGTTGGCCACCACCCGCAGCCCCGCTTCGGCGATCAGCGGGATCAGCTTGCTGGCGTAGTAGTTGTCCATCGAATGCATCGAGGTCAGGTGCGAGGCCGTCGCGCGCCCCCCCAGCCCCAGCCGCCGGACCTCGGCCGCCAGCGTCTCGACATGGCGGCTGGCGGGGTCGTCGGTCTCGTCGCAGTGCAGATCCAGCGCAAGGCCCCGCTCGGCCGCGATGGCGCACAACCGCTGCACCGACAGCGCGCCCTCCTCCATGGTGCGCTCGAAATGCGGGATGCCGCCCACCACGTCCACGCCGAGGTCCAGCGCCCGCAGCAGCAGCGCCTCGGCCCCCGGAAAGCGGTAGAGCCCGTCCTGCGGAAAGGCCACGAGCTGCAGGTCGATGTGCCCAGCCACCTGCCGCCGCACCTCGAGCAGCGCCCGCACGCCGGTCAGCGCCGGGTCGCAGACATCGACATGGCTGCGGATCGCGAGGATCCCCTGCGCGGCGGCGAGGTCGCAGTAGCGCAGGGCGCGCTCGGCGATGTCGCCCTCGGTCTGGCCCGCCTTCAGCTCGCCCCACAGTGCGATGCCCTCGAGCAGGGTGCCCGATGCGTTGACGCGCGGCCGGCCCAGCGAAAGGGTCGCGTCCATGTGGAAATGCGCATCGACGAAGGGCGGGGCCAGCAGCCGCCCGCCGCCGTCGATCTCGCGCGCGCCCCGGCCGGGAAAGCCCGGTTCGACGGCCACGATGCGGCCCCCCGCGCAGGCGACATCGATGCCGGCGCGACCGTCCGTCAGGCGCACGTCGCGCAGGACCAGTTCAGAAGGCATCCGTGAATCCTGTATTTACCGCTCTCCTTTTACCCAAGGCTTGAGCAGCGCGCGAGGATAATCGGCCCGCCGGGCCGCGACGATCAGCGCCAGGATCGACAGAACGTAAGGCGCCATCAGGAAAATCTGCCCCGGCACCGCGCCGCCCGCCACGGTCTGTAGCCGCAGCTGCCAGGCGTCGAAGGCCCCGAACAGCAGCGCGCCCAGCAGCGCCTTCTCGGGGCGCCAGGAGGCGAAGATCACGATGGCGATGCAGATCCAGCCCCGCCCGTTCACCATGCCGAAGAAGAAGGCGTCGAAGGCCGACAGGGTCAGGAACGCCCCGCCCACGCCCATCAGGGCCGATCCCGCCGCCACCGCGCCCATGCGCAGCGCCGTGACCGACAGGCCCTGCGCGTCCACCGCGTCGGGGTTGTCGCCCACGGCGCGGATCGCCACCCCCAGCGGCGTGCGGTTCAGCAGCCACCACAGGGCGGGCGCCAGCGCCAGCGCCAGCCAGGTCAGCGCGGTCTGCTGGAACAGCGCCACGCCGAGGAAGGGCAGGTCCGACAGCACCGGCACGTCCATGGGCCGGAAGGGCACGACCCGCGGCGGGCTCGAGACGGTGGGCAGCGCGGTGCGGTAGGCGAAATAGGCGCTGGCCGAGGCCAGCAGCGTGATCCCCAGCCCCGAGACATGCTGCGACAGCCCCAGCGGCACCGTCAGCAGGCCGTGCAGCAGCCCGAACCCCGCGCCCGCCAGCGCCGCCGCCGCCACGCCCCCCCACAGCCCCGCGCCCAGCCAGACCGCCATCCAGCCCGCGAAGGCCCCGGCGACGAAGATGCCCTCGATCCCGAGGTTCAGCACCCCCGCCCGCTCGCACAGCAGCGCGCCCAGCGCCCCGAAGATCAGGGGCGTGGCGATGCGCAGGCTCGCCGCCCAGAACTGGTCGGACAGCAGGATCGCGAAGGCGTCGGTCATGCATCGCCCAGCAGGCGGCGGGCGACGATCAGGCGCATGATCTCGTTGGCCCCTTCCAGGATGCGGTGCACCCGCAGGTCGCGCAGCCGCTGCTCGATGCCGTAGTCGCGGATGTAGCCATAGCCGCCATGCAGTTGCAGCGCCTCGTCGACGATCTCGAAACAGGTATCGGTCGCGAAGCGCTTGGCCATGGCCGCGCGCATCGTCGCATCCGGCTCTGCCGCGTCCAGCGCGGCCGCCGCGCGCCAGGTCATCAGCCGCGCGGCCTCCAGCCCCGTCGCCATGTCGGCCAGCTTGAACTGCACCGCCTGCTGCGCCGCCAGCGGCTTGCCGAAGGCGACCCGCTCGCGCGCATGGGCCAGCGCGGCGTCCAGCGCCCAGCCGGCGCCCCCCAGCGAGCAGGCGGCGATGTTGACGCGCCCGCCGTCCAGCCCCTTCATGGCGTAGCGGAAGCCGTCGCCCTCCGGCCCGAGGCGGTTCGCGGCCGGCACCCGGCAATCCTCGAAGCCCACCACCGCCGTGGGCTGGCTGTTCCAGCCCATCTTGGCCTCCGGCCGGCCGAAGCTCAGGCCCTTCGTGCCCTTCTCGACGACGATGCAGGTGATCCCCGCCGCCCCCGGCCCGCCCGTGCGGCACATCACGGCGTAGAGGTCCGAGACGCCCGCGCCCGAGATGAACGCCTTGGACCCGTTCAGCACATAGTCGCCCCCGTCGCGCCGCGCCGTGGTCCGCAGCGCCGCGGCGTCCGAGCCCGAGCCCGGCTCGGTCAGGCAGTAGGAGGCGACGGTCTCCATCGCGCACAGCCCCGGCAGCCAGCGCGCCCGCTGGTCCGCGTCGCCGAAGCGGTCGATCATCGCCGCGACCATGTTGTGGATGGTCAGGTAGGCGGTGGTCGAGACGCAGCCCCTCGCCAGCGCCTCGAACACGATGGCCCCGTCCAGCCGCCCCAGCCCCGACCCGCCGTATTCGGGATCGACGAACATGCCGGCGAAGCCCAGCCCCGCCGCCTCGCGCATCGCGTCCACCGGAAAATGCGCCTCGCGGTCCCACGCCCCGGTATGCGGCGCTAGCCGCTCCGCCGCGAAGCCCGCCGCCATCTCCGCCATCTGGCGCTGCTCGTCCGTCAGGCCGAAATCCATGAGCGCCCTCCCGAGGCCGTCTCAATTGAACGATCGCTAGATGAGCGTCCGCGCCGCCCGAGTCCACCGCCGCCGCGCGCCCCGTCGCCCAATGTGAGGCGGTCGCGCACCCATGCTAGCATGCACGCGCAGGACGCGGGTGGGGGGGCGGCGATGGCGTCGAGCGGTGCGGCGGCGAAGCGGGTCGGGGCGCTGACGGGCTTTCTCCTCGCCTTGCTGGCAGTCGCCGGGTCGGTCGGCCTCTGGCGTCTCGACGCCGAGAGCTTCCGCGAGGATGCGCAGGCGCTGCTTCAACTGCGCCGCCTCGACGCCTTCCTCGCCGCCTCGCCTGACAGCGCCGCGCCGTGGGCGCTGCGCGCCGCCGCGACGCGCTGGCTGGAAGCCGAGCGGCCCGAGACCGCCGCGGCTCACAGGGCAGCCCGCACCGCCCTGACGGATGCGCTGCTGCGCGGCTTGCCCGGCGCCCAGCCCCTGGCGTGCGGCTTCTTCGCCGGAACGGTTGTCGAGGGAAAACCCGCCGCCCTTGATGCTGCGCCAGCGGTCGACTTCGCCTTCATGGCCATCGAGACGCCCTGGCTCGCTTCGGCTCCGGGGCCGCTCGATGAGCGTTCCACGGTCGCGCGCCTGCTGGCCCGGCTCGCCGATCTGCAGGCGCCTGCCGACCTGCGGGTGGCCGTGGGGCTCGACCTGCCGCCGCCCGGCCCGGACCCCTGCGCTCCCGGCGCGCCGCAGCCGCAGTCGGGGTCGTCGGACGAACTGCGCGAGGCCATGCTGGTGGGCGACGCGGTCGTGGTCCGCTTCGAGACCGGGTCCGACGCCCCGCCGCAGGCGCAGATGCAGCTCACGCCGCGGGAGATCGTCGTCGCCGTCCCGGCCATGGTCGAGACGATGCGCGGCCCCTCGGCGGCCGCCCTTCTGAGCGCGTCTGGGGAGGGGACGCTGATGACCGATCTCGCCTCGCTGTGGTCGCGCCCGGAGGCGATGGCGCGGGTCGCGCGCGATTACGGCTTCCTGCCCGTGGACTACGCCGTGTCCACCGCGGGCGCGTCGCTGGTGCAGGGCTACGCCGGCGCGCAGGTGCTTGGGGTGAGGGTCACGCCCCGTCGCCTCGCGCTCGCCGTGGCCGCTGCGGCGCTGGCGCTGACCTGGTTGCTCGCGATGGAGGCGCGCGCCGCCCTGCGCCGCGGCGCGCGCCTGCGCGAGGACGAGCCGGAGGGCCTGCGCGCCCAGCTTTCCGGCGCGCCCGCCGGCCGCCTGCTGCTCTGGGCGGCGGTGCCGGCGGCGTCGATCCTGCTCGCCGCGCCCCCGGACTGGGCCTGGATTGCGCTTTCGGGCCTTGCCGCCGCGCAAGGCCTCGCCGCGACCCTTTGGGCCGGCGCCGCCGACCGCAGGATCGGCGCCCTTGCCCCGCCGGCGGGGGGCGTGGCATCCAGCGAGTCTAGGAGAGACGCGCCATGACCCGCTTCTACGCCCCCTATCCCCAGGCCCGCCCGCGCCGGCTGCGCCAGACGCCATGGGCGCGGCGCATGGTGCGCGAGACCACGCTGACGGTGGACGACCTGATCTGGCCGATCTTCGTCGTCGAGGGCAGGGACCGCGCCGAGCCCGTGCCCTCGATGCCGGGGGTCGAGCGGCTCAGCATCGACCGCGCCGTGCGCGCGGTGGAGCGGGCGGCGGCGCTGGGGATCCCCGCGGTCGAGCTGTTCCCCTGCACCGACGACCGCCTCAAGACCTCGGCCTGCGAGGAGGCATGGAACCCCGAGAACCTCGTCTGCCGCGCCACCCGCGCCATCAAGGCCGCGGTGCCGGAGGTCGGCGTGATGCTCGACGTGGCGCTCGACCCCTACAACGCCGACGGCCATGACGGCATCGTTCGCGACGGGAAGGTGCTGAACGACGAAAGCGTGGCGGCGCTGGTGCGCCAGACGCTGGCGCAGGCCGAGGCCGGGGCGGACATCCTCGGGCCCTCCGACATGATGGACGGCCGCGTGCTGGCGATGCGCACCGCGCTCGAGGCCGAAGGGCACCACGACGTTCTCATCATGTCCTACGCCGCCAAGTACGCCTCGTGCTTCTTCTCGCCCTTCCGCGACGCGGTGGGCTCGGGCGCCCGGCTGACCGGCGACAAGAAGACCTACCAGATGGACCCCGGCAACACGGACGAGGCGCTGCGCGAGACGGCGATGGATCTGTGCGAGGGCGCCGACATGGTGATGGTCAAGCCGGGCATGCCCTATCTCGACATCATCGGCCGGGTTAAGGCCGAATTCGGCGTGCCGGTGTTCGCCTACAACGTCTCGGGCGAATACGCGATGATCAAGGCGGCGGCCGAGCGCGGCTGGCTCGACGGCGAACGCGCGATGATGGAAAGCCTGACGGCCTTCAAGCGCGCCGGCTGCGACGGCATCCTGACCTATTTCGCGCCGGAGGCCGCGCGCGCGCTGCGGGGCTGAAGGCCCCGCCTCGCCCCCGCCGAGACCGGGCCGCGCCCCGCGCGCCCGCCTCACAGCACCCGCCGCCCCTCGCGCCACAGCCCGCGCACCACGCACAGCCGCTCGACGTGGTAGACCCGCGCCAGATCGGCGCGCAGCCCCGGCGCGATGGCCCCGCGGTCCTCGAGGCCGACCGCCAGCGCCGGCGTGCGCGTCACCGTGGCGATGGCCGCCGGCAGGTCGTAGGCCGGGGACTCCTCCGCCAGCTTGAAGGCCGCCAGCATCAGCGAGGCGGGGGCGTAGTCCGAGGACAGGATGTCCACCAGCCCCTCCGCCGCCAGCTCCATGGCCGAGACGTTGCCGGAATGGGACCGCCCGCGCAGCAGGTTCGGCGCGCCCATCAGCACCTTCAGCCCCGCCGCGCGCGAGGCCCGCGCGGCCTCCGGCGTGGTCGGGAACTCGGCGATGCGCGCCCCGATGCCGACGCTCTCGGCCACATGGACCTCGGTCGCGTCGTCGTGGCTGGCCACCGCCACCCCGCCGCGCCCCAGCCGCTCGGCCAGCGCGGCGCGGTTCGGCACGCCGTGCTCGGCCTGGATGCGCTGCACGTCGGCGATGAAGGCGGCCATCTGCTCGTCGGAATAGCCGCGCTTGGTCTGGTAATACAGCACATAGGATTCGAGGCTCGCGAACTGCCGCTGCCCCGGCGTGTGGTCCATCACCGACACCAGCCGCACGCGCGGATGGCCGCCGATGCGGTCGAACTCCGCGATCAGGGTCGGCGAAGTCAGCTCGCAGCGCAGGTGGATGTAGTGGTCGGCCCGCAGCAGCCCCAGCGCCCGCAGCTGCCCCGTCGCCTCGGCGGCCTCCAGCGCGTAATCCCCGATGTGCGGGTCGTCGTCCACGCCCACCCGCAGCGCGTCGAGCACCGTGGTCGCGCCGACCGAGGCGAACTCGCCGTCATGCGCCGCCACCGCGGCCCGGCGCGGCCAGTCCACCCCCGGGCGCGGGTGCAGGTGGCGCTCGAGGTTGTCGGTGTGCAGCTCCACGAGGCCGGGAATCAGGTAGTCGCCCTCGCAGTCCACCGCGCCCGCCGGCACGCCGCCGCCCTCCGACAGCTCCGCGATCAGCCCGTCGCGGATGCGCACCGCCCCGCGGAAGGCCCGGTCGCCGGTCACGACGACCGCGTTGGCGAGGATGGTGTCGTCTGGCATCGGGTCGCCTCGCGATCGGCATGGCGCGGCCGGGACGTCCGGCTGGCGGGCGCCGGCCGCCGGGGTCTGGCCCCGGCGGCGGCGCGCCCTTCATAATCGCTTCACGCGGCGCATGCGACAGCCGGCGAAGGCCATTGCGGATGGAGTTTTCATGACGGAGACCGGAGGCAGCTTCGCCCGCCACGCGATCTACTGGGTGCCCGAGCCGGACTCCGCGCTCGCGCGGATCGGGGCGTCCTGGCTCGGGGTCGATGTCGAGACCGGCGAACCCGTCCCCGCCGTCGAGCCGGAGGGGTTGCCCGAGCCGCGCGCGCGCCTCGTGCGCGAGGCCCGCCGCTACGGCTTCCACGCCACGCTCAAGGCCCCGTTCCGGCTGGCCGAGGGCACGCCGCCCGAGGTGCTGGACGGCGCGGCGGCGGCGCTCGCGGCCCGGCACGCACCCGTGACGCTGCCGGGCCTGCGCGTCGACGTGTCGATGGGCTTCGCCTGCCTCGCGCCGTCCGGGGCCAGCCCCGATCTCGACGCGCTGGCCGCCGCCTGCGTGACCGAGCTCGACCTCTGCCGCGCGCCCCTGACCGCGGCCGAACTCCAGCGCCGCCGCCGGGCCGGGCTCGACATGGTCGAGGACGCGCATCTGCGCGCCTGGGGCTATCCTTGGGTGCTCGACCGCTTCCGCTTCCACCTCACGCTCACCTGCCCGCTGTCGCGGATGGAGCTGCGCGCGGTCGCGCCGATCCTCGAGGACCTCTTCGCCCCGGCGCTTGCCCGCCCCCCGCGGATCGAGGCGCTGGCGGTGGTGGGCGACCCGGGCGATGGCGCGCCGCTGCGGGTGCTGCGCCGCCACCCGCTGCGCGGCGAGGGCACGACGGCCGGGGCGCCGCCGCCGCGGAATTGACCCCCCGGCGCGCGGCCATTAGTGCTGCGCGTCCGCGAACGGAGGAGGGGTCAGGCCATGGCGGGAACGCCGACCGGCGGCGGCGACCGCGCGCTGCTCAGGCGGCTCTGGTTCGACTGGCTGCATCCCCACCGCGTGGCGCTCGCGCTCAATCTCGGGGTGCTGGCGGTGTTCGCCGGGGCCAACGCCCTCTATCCGGAAGTGCTGCGCCGCAGCGTCGATGCGCTGAAGCTGGGCGACACCGGCGCGCTGGCCTTCGTGGTGCCGGCCATCATCGGCGCGACGGCGCTGAAGGGCGCGGCGCTCTACGCCCATCGCGTCATCACCAACACCGTGTTCGCCACGGTCGAGGCCGAAATCCAGCGGACGCTGTTCCGCCATCTCGTGCGCGCCGATCTCGACCGCATCGGGCTCGAGGCGCCGGCCTCGCTCGCCGCGCGCTTCAGCTCGGATGTCGGGCTGGTGCGCATGGCGCTCGAGCGCCTCGCCACCGCCCTGCTGCGCGACCTGCTGACCGTCATCGGCCTGTTCGGCGCGCTTCTCTACATCGATTGGGAGCTGACGCTGCTGGCGATGGTCGGCTTTCCGCTGTTCATCGTGCCAATCGCCGCCATCGGCCGGCGCATGCGCAAGCTGGCGCGGCGGTCGACCGAGACGGTTTCGGCCATGACCGCGGGCATCGCCGAAAGCTTCGGGGCGGTGCGGGTGGTCAAGACCTACCGTCTCGAGGACTGGCTGGTGGCGCGCACCGATGCGGCCTTCGAGACCCTGCGCGCGCTGAAGGTCAAGGCGGGCCGGTCGCAGTCGCTGATCGACCCGCTGCTCGAACTGCTCGCGGGCGTCACGGTCGCCGCCATCATCTGGATCATCGGCCTGCGCATCGCCGCCGGCGAGAACACGCTCGGCGACATCACCGCCTTCGTCGCGGCCCTGCTGCTGGCCGCCCAGCCGCTGCGGGCGCTGTCCAACCTCAACGCCACCGTGCAGGTCGGCCTCGCGGGCGCGCGCCGCATCGTCGACGTGCTCGACGCGCAGCCGACGATCGTCGACGCGCCCGGCGCGCTGCCGCTCGCGCGGGGCGCGGGCGAGATCGCCTTCGACCGCGTCGCCTTCGCCTATGGCGATCGGGACCAGGCGCTGTGCGAGGTCACCTTCACGGTTCCCGGCGGCGCGCGGGTGGCGCTGGTGGGGCGCAGCGGCGCGGGCAAGAGCACGCTGTTCAGCCTGCTGCCGCGCCTGCACGACGTCACCGACGGCGCGATCCGCATCGACGGGCAGGACATCCGCGCCGTCACGCTGGCGTCGCTGCGCGATTCCATCGCGCTGGTGGGGCAGGAGGCGCTGCTGTTCAACGACAGCGTCCGCGCCAACATCGCGCTCGGACGGCCCGGCGCGACGGAGGCGCAGATCGAATCGGCAGCCCGCGCCGCCGACGCCCACGACTTCATCCTGGCCCTGCCCGAAGGCTATGCCACGCGCGTCGGCGAGCGCGGCGAGCGGCTGTCGGGCGGCCAGCGCCAGCGCATCGCCATCGCGCGCGCCTTCCTGCGCGACGCGCCGATCCTGCTGCTCGACGAGCCGACATCGGCGCTCGACGCGGAAAGCGAGCGCGCGGTGCGCGACGCGCTCGCGCGGCTGGCGCGGGGCCGCACGACGCTGGTGATCGCGCACCGGCTGGCCACCGTGCTCGACGCCGACCTGATCGCCGTGCTCGATGCGGGCCGCGTGGTCGAGCTGGGGCCGCACGACGCGCTGCTGGCGCAGGGCGGGCTCTACGCCCAGCTGCACCGCCTGCAGTTCGAGCCCGTCGCCGCGGCGTGATCCGCCTCACTCGCGGCGCAGGATGCGGTCGACGAACAGGCGCGACGCGTACCTGCCCTTGAAGGTGGCGGCGATAGCCTCTGGGTCGTAGCCGTCGCGCACCCAGTCGAGGAAGGGCAGCGCCGCGCCCCGCGCCTCGGCCGCCGCCCGGTCGCGCCCGTAGGCGTCGATCATCGCCCCCAGAACCCCGGTGCGCGAGCCCGCGAAATGCAGGAAGCGCAGCGACAGCTGTGCGCGCGCCCGCGCGGGCGTCGCGTCCTCGCGGATCAGCAGGTAGAGCGCGCCCATCAGCCCCGCGCGGTCGGCCCCGGACTTGCAGTGGAACAGGGCGGGGTATTCGATGGCCTCCAGCAGCCGCGCGAGGTGCAGCACCGCGTTGGGCGAAGGCAGTTCGCGCGAGCGCAGCTTGGCCTCGACGAAGGCGATCCCTTCCGCCGCGCAGGCCTCGCGCGCCAGCGGGTAGGTGCCGAACTCGCTTTCGCCGCGCAGGTTCACCACCGTCCGCACCCCCCGCCGCGCGAACCAGCGGATCTGATGCGGCGCGGGCTGGGCGGACCGCCACGCCTCGCGGCCGAGGCGGTGGCGGTTCAGGTAGAACAGGCGCAGGATCTGGTGGTCGACGAACAGCGCGTTGACCCAGAGCCGCAGCCGCTGCCGCCAGGTGACGATCGGCTGCAGGTTGCGCAGCCGCCGCCGCGCGCGTCGCGCCGCGCGCCGCTCCCGCACCAACGTGTTCACCCCGAGCCTCCCCCGATGCCCCGCCGCGCGACGGTAGGCGAAGCATGCTGCATCGCAAAAGAAATCGTCGCCCCCGCCCCCGGGCGCGCCCGCGGCGTGGCCTGCGGGTGACGCGGGCCCCTCAGTCGGGCAGGCGGATGGCCGAGATGCAGCGGCCGTAATCCGGCTCGCCGGCCTGCGTCGCGCGGCGATAGCTGAAGAAGCGCGCCGGCGCGCCATGGGTGCAGTGGCCGGTCCAGGCGCAGTCCTCGACGCCCGCCGCGCGCAGCCGCCCCAGCACGAAGCCCGGCAGGTCGAACATCGCCCGGTCGCCGCGCCCGCCGGCGAAATGGCGCGCATGGCCGCGGTCCTCGTCGAGGAACCGCTCGACGAATTCCGGCCCGACCTCATAGGCCGCCTGCCCGATGCAGGGCCCGACCGCCGCCGCGATTCGCCCGCGCCGCGCGCCGAGGCCCAGCATCGCCTCGACCGTGGCCGCCACGACCCCGTCCAGCGCGCCGCGCCAGCCCGCATGGGCGGCCGCGACCACCCCGGCCCCGGCATCGGCCAGCAGCACCGGCGCGCAGTCGGCCGCCAGCGCCGCGACGGCGAGGCCGGGCGCGCGCGTCGCGATGGCGTCGGCCTGCGGCGGCGCGCCCTCCCACGGCCCCTCGGCGATCACGCAGCGCGCGCTGTGGATCTGGTGCACGGTCAGCAGCCGTTCCGGCGCGACGCCGAGGCGCGCGGCGACCCGCGCGCGGTTCTCGCTCACCGCCGCCGGGTCGTCGTCCGAGCCCCTGCCGCAGTTCAGCCCCTCGTAGATGCCGCCCGACACGCCCCCGGCCCGCGTGAAGAAGCCGTGCGGGCAGGGGTCCAGCCCCGCCGCCGTCAGCGCCTCGACCTCGCCCATGGCCTGCCCTCCGCCGCGCCGCCGCCCGCCTTCAGGATCCACGCCCGCGACCCCGCCGGCAAGCCCGGCGCGCGCCCCCGGCGCGCAACCTCGATCTGCGCGCGCGCC
>DAIPIU010000018.1:43056-46042 GCA_036770645.1 Rubrimonas sp.
GGCGCGCAACCTCGATCTGCGCGCGCGCCTCAGGCGCGCAACCTAGATCTGCGCGCGCGCCTCAGGCGCGCAACCTAGATCTGCGCGCGCGCCTCAGGCGCGCACGACGCGCCAGCGCGCCGCGGCCCCGCCCGCCAGCACGCACAGCAGCGCCAGCGCCACGATCAGGTCGGCCAGATAGCTCGACACGCCCAGCGCCCGGCTCATGCTGTCGGCGCCCACGAACACCGCCGCCACGAACAGCGCCGCCGCCACCGCCCCCAGCGGCGACAGCGCCGCCAGCATCGCCACCACCACCCCGGCGTAGCCGTAGCCCGGCGACAGGTCCGCGGTCAGATAGCCCTTCAGCCCCGCCACCTCGCCCGCGCCCGCCAGCCCCGCCAGCGCGCCCGACAGCAGTCCCGCGCCGACCAGCGTGCGCCCGACCCCGATCCCGGCATGGCGCGCGGCGGCGGGGTTCTCGCCCACCGCGCGCAGGCGCAGGCCCCAGACCGTGCGGGTCATCGCGACATGCAGCGCCAGCGCGGCGCACAGGCCCAGCGGCAGGCCCGCATGCACGCGCAGGCGGTCCACCAGCCGCGGCAGGGTCGCCGCCTCGGGCAGCGGCTCGGATTGCGGCCAGCCCATGCCCATCGGGTCCTTCATCGGCCCCTCCAGCATGATCTGCACGAACAGCAGGATCACGAAGTTCATCAGCAGCGTCGTCACCACCTCGTCGGCGCCCAGCCGCACCCGCAGCAGCGCGGGCCCCGCCATGCCCAGCGCGCCCGCCGCCGCGCCCGCCGCCATCACCGCCGCCGCCGCCAGCGCGGGGGGCCAGCCCTCGACGCCCGGGCCCAGCGCCCCGGTGCCCACCGCCACCGCCGCCAGCGCCCCGAGGTAGAGCTGCCCCTCGGCCCCGATGTTCCACAGCCGGGCGCGGAAGGCGACGGCGCAGGCCAGCCCGGTCAGGATCAGCGGCGTGGCGCGCGCCAGCGTCTCGGCGACGGCGAAGCGGCCCCCGAAGGCCCCCGCGGCCATCAGCCCGTAGGCCCGGCCCAGATCGGCCCCCGCCAGCGCCAGCGGCACCGCCGCCAGCGCCAGCGCCGCGAGGCCGGCCAGCAGCGGCGCCGCCACCGCCAGCGCGCGCGACGGCTGCGCCCGGGGCACGACGCGGATCACGCCGCCCGCCCCGCCGTCGGCCGCCCCGCCATCAGCAGCCCCAGCCGCGCGCGGTCCACGGCCCCGGCCGCCCCGGCCTCGGCCAGCCTGCCGGCATGGATCGCCACCACCCGGTCCGACAGCGCCAGCACCTCGTCCAGGTCCTCCGAGATCAGCAGCACCGCCGCCCCCCGCGCCTTGGCCTCCAGCAGACGCCGCGCCACCTCGGCCCCCGCGCCGACATCCAGCCCGCGGGTCGGCTGGTTGGCGAGGATCAGCCGCGGCCGCGCGTCGAGCACCCGCGCGAGGATCAGCTTCTGGATGTTGCCCCCCGACAGCAGCCGCGCCGGCGCGTCCGGTCCCGGCCCGCGCACGTCATGCGCCGCGCAGGCGGCCTGCGCGGCGCGGCGCAGCGCGGCGCGGCGCAGGAACCCGGCCCGGCTGACGGCGGGATCGCCCAGGCGCTCGAGCGCCAGGTTCTCGGCCACGCTCATCGCCCCCACCACGCCCTCGCGGTGCCGGTCCTCGGGGATGCGCCCGACGCCGGCCGCCACGAAGGCCGCGGGCCCGCCGCGCGGGGCGGCCTCGCCGCCCAGCAGGATCGCGCCCGCCTCGGGCAGCGCCAGCCCCGACACCAGCGCCGCCAGCCCGGCCTGCCCGTTGCCCGAGACGCCGGCCACCCCCACCGTCTCGCCCGCCCGCACGATCAGGTCGGCCGGGCCGAATCCCGGCCGCCCCGGCGCGGCCCCCAGCATCGCCGCGCGCAGCTCCAGCACCGGCGCGCCGGGCCGGGCGGCGGCCCGGGCGGGCAGGGGGGCGGGGTGCCCGACCATCAGCGCTGCCAGCGCCGCCGCGTCGGCCCCCGCCGTCGGCCGCTCGCCGACCTTGCGCCCGCCCCGCAGCACCGCGACCCGGTGCGAGAAGGCCAGCACCTCGCGCAGCTTGTGGGTGATGAAGATCACCGACAGCCCCTCGGCCGCCATCGCCTGCAGCCGGGCGAACAGCGCGTCGGCCTCCTGCGGCGTCAGCACGGCGGTCGGCTCGTCCAGGATCAGCACGCGCGCGTCGCGCCACAGCGCCTTCAGGATCTCGACGCGCTGGCGCTCGCCCACCGACAGCCGCCCGACCGGCACGCCCTCGGGCACATGCAGCCCCGTGCGGTCCATCAGCGCCGACAGCCGCGCCCGGGCCGCTGCGCGCCCCCGGAAGGGCCGCCACAGCGGCTCGCCGCCCAGCGCCACGTTGTCCAGCGCGTCGAGGTTCTCGGCCAGGGCGAAATGCTGGTGCACCATGCCCACGCCCGCCTCCAGCGCGGCGCGCGGCGCGCCGGGCGGCAGGGGCGCCAGCCGCCCGTCCGCCCCCGCGACCCACGCCTCGCCCTCGTCCGGCAGGTACTTGCCGAACAGCATGTTCATCAGCGTCGTCTTGCCCGCGCCGTTCTCGCCCAGCAGCGCCAGCATCTCGCCGCGCCGCAGCTCCAGGTCCACGCCGTCGCAGGCCGCGACCGCGCCGAACCGCTTGGTCAGCCCGCGCAGGGACAGCACGACGGGGGCCGCGCCCTCCATCTCCGGCGGTTCGGGGGTCAGCGGGTCGAGACCGGCTCGGCGTCGTTGACGTTCACGCGGAACAGGCCGGCCAGGATGTCGGCCTGCACCGCCTCGACCTCGGCCACCACCTCGGCCGGCACCAGCGCGGGGTCGAGCGCCAGCGAGGCCCCGCCGAAGGCCATGAAGCTGAACTGGCCGTAATCCACGGGCTCGAACGCGCCGGCCTGCACCGCGGCGATGGCCCGGTCGATGGTCGGCTCCATGTGCCACAGCGCCGAGGCCAGCACCGCGCCGGGATA
>DAIPIU010000121.1:0-2518 GCA_036770645.1 Rubrimonas sp.
CCGCCGTCAGACCGCCGCCGCCGCGCGCCGCCTGCGTTCGACGGATGACGGGATCCGCAGCGATTCCCTGTACTTGGCAACGGTGCGCCGCGCGATGTCGACGCCCTCCGCCCGCAGCGCCTTCACCAGCTGGTCGTCCGACAGCGGCTTGCCCGGCGGCTCGGCCGCCACGAGCCGCCGGATGCGGTCGCAGACGGCGCGCGCCGACACCGCCTCGCCGCCATCCGCGGCCGCAAGGCCCGCGGCGAAGAAGAAGCGCAGGTCGAACAGCCCGCGCGGCGTCGCCATCACCTTGTTGGCGACGACGCGGCTGACGGTGCTTTCGTGCAGGCCGACCGTCTCGGCCACCGCGCGCAGCGTCAGCGGCCGCAGCCCCGCCGCGCCGCGGTCGAAGAAGCCCGCCTGCGTGGTCGCGATCTCGGTCGCGACCTTCAGCATGGTGCGGGCGCGCTGGTCGAGGCTCTTCTTCAGCCAGCTCGCGGTCTGGGCGCATTCGGCGAGGAACAGCCGCGCCTCGCGCGAGCGCGACGGGTTCACCCGCGCGGCGTAGCTGCGGTCGATCAGCAGCTTCGGCAGGGCGTCGGGGTTCAGCTCGACGCGCCAGCCCCCCGCGCCGTCCGGCGTCACGAGGATGTCGGGCGCCGCGGGGGCCGGGCTGCCCGCGCCCCATTTCAGGCCGGGCCGCGGATCGAGCAGGCGCAGCTCGGCCAGCATGTCGTCGAAATCCTCGCGCCCGACGCCGCAGCGGGCGGCCATGGCGTCGGCCGACAGGCTGACGAGCAGGTCGAGCCCGTCGATCAGCGCGGCCATGGCGGGGTCGAGCCGGTCGCGCTCGGCCAGTTGAAGCGCGAGGCATTCGGCGAGGTCGCGCGCGCCCACGCCGGTCGGCTCGCAGGCCTGGATCGCCGCGCGCGCCTGCGCCGCCACCGCGGGCTCGACGCCCAGCCGCGCGGCGGTCTCGGCGTCCTCGGCGCGCAGGTATCCCGCCTCGTCCAGCTCGCCCGCCAGCGCCTCGGCCACCAGCCGCGTCAGCCGCGGCAGGCGCGCGAGCGACAGCTGGGCGCGGACATGGTCGGCGAGGCTGGGGCGTTCGGCCAGCGCGCCGGCGCCGTGATCCTCGAGCGTCTCGAAATCGGCCGACCCCCCGCCGCCCGCGCCGCGCCCGGGCCCGTCGGGCCCCGGCCCAGCGCCCTCGCCGCTTTCCCAGAGGTTCTCGCGCCCGGTCTCGAAGGGCGCCTCGGCCGCCGAGACGTCGGCCTTCGCGATCTGGGCGTCCACCGCCGACCGCTCGCCGGGGGCGGGGGCGGGCCGGTCGGCCGGTTCCAGCCCGTCCGCGAGCTCGATCAGCGGGTTGGATTCGACCTGCTCGGCGAGGAAACCCCCGAGCTCGAGCGTGGACATCTGCAGCATCTTAAGCGCCTGCCGCAGCTGGGGCGTCATCACCAGCGACTGGCTCTGCCGCAGCTCGAGCCGGGGCTTCAGCGCCATGCGCGCCGGCCCTCAGATCGTGAAGCCCTCGCCGAGATACACCCGCCGCACATGGGGATCGTCCACCACCTCGCCCGGCGTGCCGCTCATCAGCACGCCGCCGTCATGCAGGATATACGCCCTGTCGATGATCTGAAGGGTTTCGCGCACGTTGTGGTCGGTGATCAGCACGCCGATGCCGCGGTCCTTGAGGTGGCGCACCAGTTCGCGGATGTCGTTCACCGCGATGGGGTCGACGCCGGCGAAGGGCTCGTCGAGCAGCACGTAGGCGGGCTGGCCGGCGAGGCAGCGGGCGATCTCGACCCGCCGCCGCTCGCCGCCCGACAGCGCCACGGCCGGCGCGCCGCGCAGATGGGCGATGGAGAACTCGGCCAGAAGTTCGTCGAGCTTTTCGGCGCGGGCGGCGCGATCGTCTTCCGCGATTTCGAGCGCTGCGCGAATGTTTCCTTCGACGGTCAAACCGCGGAAGATCGAGGCCTCCTGCGGCAGGTAGCCCAGCCCCAGCCGCGCGCGGCGGTACATGGGCAGCGCGGTGACGTCGCGGCCGTCGATGTGGATGCTGCCGGCGTCGCAGCCCAGCAGGCCGGTGATCATGTAGAAGCAGGTTGTCTTGCCGGCGCCGTTCGGGCCCAGCAGGCCCACCACCTCGCCCCGCCCGAGGTCGAGATCGACCCCGCGCAGCACCGGCCTGCGACGATAGGACTTGGCCAGCCCGCGCGCGCGCAGGCCGGGCCCGGCGACCGGACCGGGCGGGGCGGTCACGGGCGGGCCTGTCCCGGGGTGAACACCGACTGCACGCGCCCGCCCTCGATTCGCCCCGTGCCGGCGTTGAGGTCGACCGACAGCCTTTCGCCGCGGATGGCGTTCCCGCCCTGGGTCAGCGTCACGCCGCCCCCCATGGTCACGAGGCCGCGGGCCACGTCGTAGTCGGCCCAGTCGCCCGTGGCCGTCTCCTCGCCCGAGGTCAGGAACACGTCGCCCTCGGCGCGCAGGCTGTCGATGTCGCCGCCGCCCTCCGCCCCGCCCTCCG
>DAIPIU010000019.1:0-45716 GCA_036770645.1 Rubrimonas sp.
CCGTGGCGGCGTAGGACTCAAAGAAACTCGCCTCCGGGAAACCCGGCGCGGTTCACTTCCAAGTATTTCGAGTGCCGTCGACCCAGCCCCCAGCTCAGCCCTACCGCTAGCCCCCGCTGGGCTTGCGCTTCGCTGCCAGAGCATCGCAGCAGATGCGGCTCCAAAAGAGAAAAACTCTAAACAGGCACAAGGGTTAAGGGTGATCTAAACGTGTGCCGTGGTGTGCCATGGAACGGCATGGTGGTGCCCGGGGGCGGACTCGAACCACCGACACGCGGATTTTCAATCCGCTGCTCTACCAACTGAGCTACCCGGGCGGGCATGGAACCCTTGCCGCGGGGTCGGTTAGCACTCCGGCCGCGCGCTTGTCCAGAGCCGCCAAGGCGGCGGGGATCCGGTCGATGGCGGGCGCTCGACGGGCGCGGACCGGTCGCGTAACGCTGCGCTGCGGCGGTGGGGACTGGCTTGGGGGCGGGCATGGCGGGGGAGCGGTTCGGCGCGGCGGATCGGGCGCGCGCGGCATGGGCGGGCTTCAACGCCGCCGTCGCGCGGCTTGCGGGGTGGATCGCGGCGCGTCCCGTTCCCGGCATCGCCGCGCTCCTCGTCGCCGCGCTGCTGGCCCTCGCGCCCGGGCAGCTGTCGCTGCCGCCATCCGACCGCGACGAGGCGCGCTTCGCGCAGGCCAGCCGGCAGATGCTCGAGACCGGCGACTTCCTCGACATCCGCTTCCAGGACGAGGCGCGCCACAAGAAGCCCGTCGGCATCTACTGGCTTCAGGCGCTGGCGGCGGCCCCCTTCGGCGGGCCGGAGGCCCCGGTCGCCGCCTTCCGCCTGCCGTCCTTCCTCGGCGCGGCGGCGGCGGTCGGGCTGGCCGCCTGGGCGCTCGCGCCGCTCGTGGGCTGGCCGGCCGCGCTGCTGGCCGGGGCGCTGACCGGCCTGACCGTGCTGCTGCAGGTCGAGGCGCGCATCGCCAAGACCGACGCGATGCTGCTGGCGACGGCCATGGTCGCGCTCGGGGCGATGGCGCGGATCTGGCTGGTCGAGGGGGCTGCGCGGCTGGCCGTGCCGCTGCTGTGGGTCGCGGTCGGGGCCGGCGTGCTGCTGAAGGGGCCGGTGATCCTGCTGCCCGTCGCGGGGGCGGCCGCCTGGCTGTGCGTCGCCGAACGCGGGGCGGGGCCGCTGCGCGCGCTTCGGCCGCTGCGCGGGCTCGCCATCGTGGCGCTGATCGCGGGGCCGTGGCTGGTCGCCATCACCATCGCCTCGGACGGGGCGTTCTGGACCGAATCGGTCGGCCGCGACCTGCTGGGCAAGGTGGCCACGGCGCAGGAATCGCATGGGGGCCCGCCCGGCTTTCACCTGCTGGCCTTCTGGGCCGCGGCCTGGCCCTGGGCGGCGCTCGCGCCCTTCGCCGCGCTCTGGCTCTGGCCCCGGCGGCGCGAGCCCTGGGCGCGGGTGCTGCTCGGCTGGGCCGTCCCGATGTGGCTGGCATTCGAGCTGACGCCGACCAAGCTGCCGCATTACGTGCTGCCCGCCTATCCGGCCATCGCCGCCATGGTTGCCGCGGCCCTTCTGGCGCCTGGCGGGCTCGCCGCCCCGCTCTGGGCCCGGCGGGCGGCCGTCGCGGTCTGGGCGCTGCCGGCGCTGGCGCTGGCGGGCGCGGCGCTGCTGGGCCTGCCGATCGTCGAGGGGCGGCTGTCGCCGCTCGCCCTCGCGCTGGCCCTGCCCGGGGCGGCGGCTCTGGCGGCGGCGGGGGCGGCGCTGTGGCGGTGGCGGCCGCACGCCTTCCTCGGTCGCGCGGGCGCGGGGGCGCTGCTGATTTACGCCGCGATGTTCGGGGCGGTGCTGCCGGGCCTGCGCACCGGCTTCGTGGCACCGCGCCTGGCCGAGGCCGCGGCCGCGCATCGCTGCGGGGCGGCCGGCCCGGTGGCGCTGACCGGGTTCAGCGAGCCCAGCGCGGTGTTCATGCTGGGCACCGCCACGCTGCTGACCTCGGGCGAGGGGGCGGCGGCCGCGCTGCGCGAGGGCCGCGCGGCGCTGGCCTTCGTCGAGGATAGCCAGCGCGCCGCCTTCGACGCGGCCCATGGCGCGGCCGCGCCGCTGACGGTCGTGGACGGATTCAACTACTCGAACGGCAGGCGCGTGTCGCTGGCGCTGTTCGGGCCGCCCGGCCACAGCGGCTGCGCGCCCTGACCGCGGCGGGCGGTGCGTCTTGCGGGGCGGGCGGCCGGCGGCTATCGCTGCCGCGACGGACAGGGCAGGGGGCCGAGCATGCGCAGCACGACGCCGCTTTTCGCCGTGGTCGTGCCGATGCACAACGAGGAGGGCGCGGTCGTGGCGCTCGCCGACGAGATCGCCGCCGCCTGCGCCCCCGTCGGCCCCTTCGAGGCCGTGTTCGTCGATGACGGCTCGTCCGACGCCACGGCCCTGCGCATCGCCGAGGCGCAGGCGCGCCATCCCTGGCTGCGCAGCGTCGCCCATCCCGTCGCCTGCGGGCAGTCGGCGGCGGTGGCGACCGGGGTGCGCGCGGCCTGCGCGCCGGTGATCTGCACCATCGACGGCGACGGCCAGAACCCGCCGGCCGAGATCCCGGGCCTCGTCGCGCCGCTGCTGGCCGCGGACCGCCCGGCGCGGCTGGCGCTGGTCTGCGGCGTGCGGGTCGAGCGCCAGGACGGAAAGCGCAAGCGCCTGTCCTCATGGGCGGCGAACGGGCTGCGCCGCTGGCTGCTGCGCGACGCCACGCCCGACACCGGCTGCGGGCTGAAGGCGTTCCCGCGCGAGGTGTTCCTGCGCATGGCCTTCTTCGACCACATCCACCGCTACCTGCCGGCGATGTTCCTCGCCGATGGCTGGCAGGTCGTGCACCGCCCGGTCTCGCACCGGCCGCGCGGCACCGGGCGCACGAAATACGGCAACATCGACCGCGCGCTTGTCGGCGCGCTGGATCTGGCCGGCGTCTGGTGGCTGACGCGGCGGCGGCGGCGGTCCGCCCCGGCGCGGGCCGCGGACTGGGCACCCGCGCCCGCCGCCCCCGTCCCCCGCGCCGCCGATGGCTGATCTCTACGCCGTCCTCGGCGTCCGCGACGGGGTCGAGTTCGCCTGGGTCGCGGTGGGGCTGGGGGGGCAGCTGCTGTTCTCGGCGCGGTTCCTGGTGCAGTGGATCGCGTCCGAACGCGCGCGCAAGTCGGTCGTGCCCGAACTGTTCTGGTATTTCTCGATGGCCGGCGGCGTGGTGCTGCTGGCCTATGCGCTGTGGCGGCGCGACCCCGTGTTCATCTTCGGGCAGGCGCTGGGGGTGGTGATCTACGCCCGCAACCTGTGGTTGATCCATGCCGAGAAGCGCCGCGATCCCGGTCCCTGAGGCGCTGCGGGCCGCCGCGCTCGCCCGGCCGGGCCTTGCGCTGGCGCTGTTCGTGGCGGCGCTGACCGCGTGGCGGCTCGCATGCCTTTGGCTGTCCCGCACCGACCTGTTCGTGGACGAGGCGCAGTACTGGTTCTGGAGCACCGATCTCGCCTTCGGCTATTTCTCGAAGCCGCCGCTGGTGGCCTGGGCGATCCGCGCCGCGACCGAACTGGGCGGCGACGCCACGCCCTTCTGGGTGCGCGCGCCCGCGCCCCTGCTGCTGGGGGCGGCGGCGCTGCTGGTCGGGGGCGCGGCGACGCGGCTTTACGGGCCGGTCGTCGGCGCGCTGTCGGGGGCGGCCTTCGCGACCCTGCCCGGCGTGTCCTTCGCGGCGACGGTCATCGCCACCGATGCGGTGACGCTGCCCTTCGTGGCCGGGGCGCTGTGGCTGTGGCTGCGGCTGGCGGACCGGCCGACCGACCGCGATGCGGTGCTGTTCGGCCTGTGCATCGGAGTCGGGGCACTGGGCAAATACGCCATGTTCTACATGGTTTTCGGGGCGTTTCTTGCGGCGCTGGCGCAGCCCCGCTGGCGTCTGCCGCGGCGGCAGGCGGCGCTCGCGGCCGCGGCCTGCCTCGCGGCGCTGGCCCCCAACCTGATCTGGAACGCCGCCAACGGCTTCGCGACGCTGGCGCATACGGCGCACAACGCCTCGGGCGCGGCGCTGGACCTGAACCCGGGCAGGTTGGCCGAATTCCTCGGCGCGCAGTTCGGGGTGATGGGGCCGATCCTGTTCGCGGCCTTCCTCGCCGCCGCGGTCCGGCCCGGTCGGGGCGCGGCGCTGCTGTGGTTCTCGGCCCCGATCCTCGCGCTGGTGTCGCTCCAGGCGCTGCGCGCGGGCGCGAACGCGAACTGGGCCGCGCCCGCCTTCGTGGCGGCGACCCCGCTGGCGGTGGCGTGGCTGGCGGCGCGGGCCCCGCGCTGGCTGGCGGTGTCCTTCGCGCTGCATCTGGCGGTGGCGCTGGCGCTGCCCGCGACGTCGGCCTTTCCCGGGGCCCTGGCCGCCCCGGACGGACGGCCGCTGCACTTCCGCGTCATGGGCCAGGATGCGCTGGCCCGCGAGATCGGCGACGCGGCCCGGGCCGAGGGGCTGGGCATGATCCTGTCCGGCAACCGCGCCCTGACGGCGGCGATGCTGCACGCAATGCGCGACACGGATCTCGACATTCGCGCCCTGCGTCCCGCCGGCCCCCCCGCGCATCACTTCGAACTCGCCATCCCGGCGCCCGCCCGGCCCGAGGCCGACGCGCTGCTGGCGGCGCTCGATCCGCCCGACGGGCCGCCGGAGGGTTTCGTCGCCATCGAGCCGCTGCGTCGATGGACCCCCGACGCGCCGTTCCTCAAGGGGCGCGAACTGACGCTCTGGCGGCTTCGCGCGCCGTCCTGAGGGCCTTGCGCCGGCAATCCGCCTGCGCAAAACATCGCCCCGTGGTTTGCGGTGCCTGCCCCGACCGCGACCGGCGGGGGCCGGCAGGCGCAGTTTCAGGAGCGTTCGTGGCCATTTCCCTGACGGTAGCGCATGAGGCCTTTCCCATTGCGGGCAATGGCTTCGTCATCTCGCGCGGCGCGCGCAGGACGGCCGAGGTGGTGGTGGCCACGCTCAGCGACGGCCGCCATGCAGGGCGCGGCGAATGCGTGCCCTACGCCCGCTACGGCGAGACGGCGCCGGGCGTCGTCGCAGCCATCGAGGCCATGGGACCGGCCATCGCGGCGGGGCTCGACCGCGTCGCCCTGCAGGCGGCCATGCCGCCCGGCGCGGCGCGCAACGCGCTCGACTGCGCCTTCTGGGATCTCGAGGCGCGGCGCGAGGGCGTGCGCGTCTGGGAGCTCGCGGGCCTGCCGCGGCCGGTTCCCATCCCGACCTGCCTGACCCTCTCGATCGACACGCCCGACGCGATGCGCGCCGCGGCGGCCGCCAACGCGCGCTTCTCGATGCTGAAGGTCAAGCTCGGCGGCGAGGCGATGATCGAGCGCGTGCATGCCGTGCGCGAGGGCGCGCCCGGCAGCCTGATCCTCGTCGACGCCAACGAGGCCTGGACGGCCGACACCTACGCCGCCGTCGCCCCGGAGCTGGCCGCGCTGGGGGTGATCATGGTCGAGCAGCCCTTGCCCGCCGCAGACGACGCTGCGCTGGCCGGCATGGACCGCGTCGTGCCGGTCTGCGCGGACGAAAGCTTCCACGACCGCGCCTCGCTGCCCGGGCTGCGCGGCCGCTACGACATGGTCAACATCAAGCTCGACAAGGCCGGGGGCCTGACCGAGGCGCTGGCGCTGCGCGCGGCGGCCGAGGCGGAGGGCTTCGCGGTGATGGTGGGCTGCATGCTGTCCACCTCGCTGTCCATCGCGCCGACGCTGCTGCTGGCGCAGGGCGCGGCGGTGGTCGATGTCGATGCGCCGCTGCTGCTGGCGCGCGACCGCGAGCCGGGCATTCGCTACGACGCGGACGGGGCGCACCCCGCGCCGCGGGCGCTGTGGGGCTGACGGCCATGCAGGGTGTCGTCTGCGTCGACGGCGATTTCGTCGCGGCTCGGGACGCGCGCGTGTCGGTGTTCGACCGCGGCTTCCTGTTCGCCGATGCGGTCTACGAGGTCGTGCCGGTTCTGGAGGGCCGCCTCGTCGATCTCGACGGCCATCTCGCGCGGCTGGGGCGGTCGCTTGCGGCGCTGGGCATCCCGGCGCCGCTGCCGCTGCCGGCCATGGGCGCGCTGATGACCGAGACCGCGGCGCGCAACGGGTTGGCGGAGGGCGGCGTCTACCTGCAGGTCACGCGCGGCGCGGCCGAACGCGACTTCGCCTTCCCCGACGGCCTTCGCCCGACGCTGGTGATCTTCGCGCAGGCCCGGTCCCTGCGCGACACGCCCGCCGCGCGCGACGGCCTGCGCGTGGTCTCGCGCCCCGACTGGCGCTGGCGGCGGCGCGACATCAAGACCACGCAGCTGCTCGCGGCCTCGCTGATGAAGCAGGACGCGCGCGCGGCCGGGGCCGATGATTGCTGGCTGGTCGAGGACGGGCTGGTGACCGAGGGCTCCTCCAGCAACGCCTGGATCGTGACGCGAGAGGGGCGTCTCGTCACCCGGTCTGTCTCGCCCGACATCCTCGCGGGCGTCACCCGCGCGGGCGTGGCGGCGCTGGCGGCCGAGGCGGGGATCGCGGTCGAGGAGCGCGCCTTCGCGATCGGACAGGCGCAGGGGGCGGCCGAGGCCTTCGCCACCTCGGCCACGCTGTTCGTGACGCCGGTGGTCGCCATCGACGGCGTGGCTGTCGGCGACGGGCGGCCGGGGCCCGTCACGCTGCGCCTGCGCGCCCTGTGCCTTGCGGCGGCGTCGCGGTCGGGGGGCTGACCGGGGGGGCGAACGGGGGGCGACCGGGTCGCGCTCAGAAATCGCGCCGCCAGTTGAGGCCGAAAGACGAGCCCTCCTCCTGCCCGATCTCGGTGTCCACGGTGATCGAGGGCGTCACCTCGATCTCGACCACCACGCGGGCCGAGCCGCCGTCGAGCGGCTGCCGCGCGCCCACGAACACGCCGTCGGCGACGTTCTGGCCCGCCGTGACCGTCGCGCCGCCATCGCCCAGCGCGTCGTCCTCGACCCGCAGCACGTCGAGGCCGATGGTCGAGCGCACCGCATCCAGCGGCCCGCCCGAGCCCTGCAGCAGGGTCGCCAGCCCCGCCGCCAGCTGCAGCCCCTGGCCCGGCGTCAGCGACTGCTGCGAGCGGCCGAACAGCACCCGCGGCAGCACCTCGCTTTCGGGCAGCGAGGGCTGCGATTCGAAGGAGACCCGCGGTTCCGACACCGGGCCGCGCACGAACACGCCGCCGCGCACGCCCTCGTTCTCGCGCACCAGCCCGATCTCGAGATCGGGGTCGACCGGCACCTGCCCGAAGAAGCGCACGAAGCCGATCAGCAGGTCGAACGGCACACCCGCCAGCACCAGCACGCCGCGCACCCGCTCGATCGAGCCGGTCACCACCGGCTCGGCCGCGGTGCCGCGGACCTGCAGGTTCATGTTCCATTCGCTGTCAAGCCCGCGCCCGCGCACGAAGATGTTGCGCGCCGCGGCGATGGAGAGGTCGAGCCCGATCGCCGCGCCGGCGCGCTCGACCGGCGGGGCGGGGGGCTCGCCCTTGATGCGGATCGGCCCGAGATCGGGCAGGCCGGGGGGCGTGGCGTTGACCAGCCGCACCTCGGCGCGGTCGACCGTCACGGTCCCGGCGATGGCGGGGGCCGCCAGCGGGCCCGCCGCGGTGATGTCGAGGCTGATCTGCGCCGTGGCGTCGTCGCGCCGCACCAGCGTCGCCCCCTCGGCCACCACCCGGGCGTCGAGCGCCCCCCCGCCGAGGGACGCGTTGGCCCGGACGGGGCGCCCCGTCCCGTCATCGGCCTGCGCCAGCAGGGCGAAGGCCCCGTCCGCCTCGATTCGCGAGCCCGCCGACAGGTTCGTCAGGATCGTGCCGAATTCGAGGTTCTCGTAGCGCCCGTCCGACAGCGCGATGTCGCCCGCCAGCGTGGGCGCCGCGATGGGGCCGGACAGGGCGAGATCCAGCCGCAGGTCGCCGTCGAGCACATGGTCGCCCACCGGCAGCAGCGCCCACAGATCGCCGATCCGCCCCCGCCAGCGCACCCGCCCGTCGACCGGCGCGCCGCGCGGGGGCGCGGGCAGCAGGCCCCCGGTCGCGCGCAGCGGCACGGCGGCCTCCAGCGTCAGCGGCTGCTCGAAGGGCCCGCGCACCGAGGCCTGCGCCGCGGCCCGCCGCCCGTCCCAGTCGAGCGCCGCGTCCGCGTCGAGCCCGGCCTCGGAGTTGTCGCCCGCGATGGCGATGCCGCGCCCGGTCAGCCGCGCCCGGCCCCGCGCCCGTCCGGGACGGGTGTCGAAATCGGCCTCGGCGTCCAGCGACCCGGCATCGAGCGGCAGCCCGGCCAGCCGCGCGCCGGGCGCGACATCGCGCAGGTCCAGCCGCAGGTCGCCCGACAGCCCGTCGGGGTGCAGCCCGGCCTCGCCCGCCAGCCGCCCGCCGGGCAGCGAAAGGTTCAGATCGCGCAGCGTCGTGCTTTCGCCCAGCGACAGGCGCGCGGGGCTCTCGAGCCGCGCCTCGGCCCCCGCGAAACCGGCCTCGAGAGTCGAGACCACGGCCGTCGCCGGCTGGGCCGCGGCATCGGCGCGCGCGGCCAGCGCCAGCCGCGCCGGCTCGCCGTCCGCGCCCCGCCCCTCGGCGTCGAGGCGCAGGTCCAGCCGGTCGAGCGGCCCGCGCAGGCCCGCCGCCAGCCGGTCGAGCACCGCCGCGCCGAGATCGGCCCCGTCGACCGTGGCGGTCGCGTCGATGCGGGGCAGGGGCCCGAGCGCATCCTCCACCGTCGCCGCCGCGGTCGCGGCCCCGAAGGACATCTCGCCCGCCCGGGCCGGCGCCGCGTCGAGCCTCGCGGTCAGGCGTGCCGCGCCCTGCGCCTGCGCCAGCGCGGCCTCCAGCGCCACGCGTGCCGTCTCGACCGCGCCCCCCACGCCCGTCAGCGCCGCGCTCAGCCGCCCGGTCGGGGCGGTCGCGAAATCCGCGCCCTCGGCCCGCGCATCGAGCCGCGCGGCCGTCGCGCCCCCGCCCGACAGGCCCCGCGCCGTCAGCGTGGCCGCGGCGCGTCCGTCGCCCAGCAGATCGGTGCCGTCCGCCTGCAGCCGCGCCTCCTCCACGCGCCCCTGCGGATGCGAGAGGTCGCGCGCGGTCAGCGTCAGCCGCCCGCCGGGCGCGGCGATCAGGTCGGTCCCCGCGCCCTCGGCCTCCAGCGCGGCCAGCGTCGCGCCCATGGCGGCGAGGCCCCGCGCCGTCAGCCGCCCCTCCGCCGCCGGCGCGCCGAACAGGTCCGACGCGCTGCCCTCGAACCGCAGCTCCGCCACCGCGGCCTGCGCGCCGGGATGGGCGATCCCGCTTGCCGTGGCCGCGACCGTGGCGCTGCCCGCGCCCGCCAGATCCGCCCCGCGCCCCTCGGCCGCGAACGCCGCCACGCTCGCGCCCCCGGCCGCGAGGCCCTCGCCCTCGATCCGCCCCTCGAAGCCGGGAGAACCCCGCAGGCCGGTCGCCGCGCCCTCCGCGCGCAGCCGCGCCACGGTCGCGCCGGGCGCGGACAGCCCGTCGACGTCGAGCCGCCCGGCGGCCGCCGCGCCCGCGCCCAGCGCATCGGTCACATCGGCCGCCAGCGACAGGCGGTCGAGCCGCAGCGACCCCGCGGCCAGCCCGTCGCCCTCCAGCGCCACCTCCGCGTCCTGCCGCCCGTCCGGCGCGCGCAGCGCCACGCGCGCGGTCCCGCTGCCGGTCGCCGGGGCCCCGGCCAGCCGCGAGGCGGGCCCCAGGTCGGCGATGCGCGCCGCGACCGCGCCCTCGGCGAGGCCGGTGTCCAGCGCCACGGTCACCGCGCCCTCGGCCGCGATGCCCAGCGCATCGGCCGTCAGGTCGCTGACCGCCAGCACGCCGTCGGCCAGCCGGAATCCGGCCGCGATTTCGGCCGGGCCGAAGCGCGAGCCCTCCGCCGTCAGCGCCACGCGCCCTTCCGGCGCCGCGCCCAGCGTCGCCTCATGGGTCAGGGCGACCGTCCCCAACGCCTCCTCCCCGTAGCGCAGCGCCTCGAGTCGCGCCTCGCCGGTCAGGCGCGGGGCCGACAGCGCGCCCTCGGCCCGTCCCCGCACGCGCGCGGCCCCGCCGGCGTCCACGCCATAGGCCGCGGCGACCGGCCCGAGATCCGGGGCAACCAGCGCATAGGACAGCGCCGCGGCGTCGGCCCCGAGATCGGCCCGCCCCGACGCCTCCAGCGTCAGCAGCGGCGCGCGCAGCGCGAGCCGCGTCAGGTCCAGCGCCTGCGCCGCGCCATCCCAGGCCCCCGACGCGGCGAGATCGGCCCGCCCGACCGTCTCGGGCGCGAGGCGGTCGAGCCGCAGCCCCTCCGCCGCGCCCGCGACGTCGAAGCCGATGCGCGCGCCGCCCTCCGCCCCATCCACCGCCACATCGACCCGCAGATCGGCGTCCGCCAGATCGACGGGGGCCGTGCGCAGCCCCTCCAGCGACAGCGCCCCCGTCGCGCGCAGCGCCTGCGCCGGCCCGCTCACCCGTCCGTCGAAGCCGATGGCGGCGAAGTCCATCCCCTCGACCAGGCCCGCCATCGCCGGCCCCGCCGACAGCGCCAGCGTCAGGTCCAGCGCCCCGGTCGCGCGGACGACCGTGCCCGCCGCGTCCGCCGTCAGGGCCGGGGCGCGGATGGTCCCGGTCTCGACGCGCACCACGCCGTCCGCGCCCTCGCGCGCGCGCAGCGTCAGCGCGGCCTGCGGGGCCAGCGCCGCGACCACGGCCGGCGGCGCGGCCTCGCCCGGCCGCACGGTCAGCCGCGCCTCGACCGCGGCCGGGGCGCCGAGATCGACCGTGGCCGCGCCCTCGGCCGCGAACACCCGCTCGGCCTCGGCCGCCAGCGTCACGGCCCAGTCGGTCAGGGGTCCGTCGGCGTCGATGCGCATGCGCACCGGGCTGTCGGGCGGGAACCCCGCCAGTTCGCCCGCGACGCCGCCTGCCGCCTCGTCCGCGGTCAGGCGCAGGCGCAGGCCGTTGCCGGGAAAGTCGCGCAGGTAGTCCAGCTCGATCCGCCCCTCGACCGCATCGGTGCGGCGCAGGGTCAGGGTCGCGGCCTGCTCCGGCCCCTCGTCGCGGGCGGATCCCAGCGCGTCGAAGGCGATGGACTGCGCGGCGATCACCCCCGCGGCCACCGTCACGCCGTCGAGCCGCATCTCGTCCACCCGCGTCGCGATTGGCGAGCGGGGCCAGGCGAAGGGGTCGCGCGCGGCGCCGGGTTCGGCCGGCGCGGCCTGCGCGCCCGTCGCGCCCGGACGGCGCAGCACCCGCACGCCGCGCGCCGCCAGCCGGTCGATCTGCAGTTCGCCGCGCAGGATGCGCACCGGGCTCCAGACCAGCGCCAGCGCGTCGATCTCCAGCCACACGCCCTGCGCATCGGCCACCCGCACGCCGGCGAGTTCGGATCGGCCGTCCTCGCCCTCCTGCACGCCCTCGGCGGTGATCTCGAGCGACCCCGGCGTGCTGATGCGCGCCAGCACGAACTGCACCAGCGAATTGCCCAGCCCGAACAGCGAGATCTGCGCCGGCGCCGCGCCGGCCCACAGGACGAGGGCGAGCGTCGCCGCGAGGGCGGCCGCGCGCGGCATCAGAACGCCTGCCCGATGGAGAGGTAGAGCTGGAAAGCGTCGTCGCTGTCGCGCGGGTTCAACGGCACGCCCACATCCACCCGGATCGGCCCGATCGGCGAGAAATACCGCACCCCGCCGCCCGCCGCCACCTGCACCCCCTCGTCGAAGGTCGGCGCGATCTCCTCGCCGACCGACCCCGCCTCGACGAACAGCGCGCCGCCGATGTCGCCCCAGAAGCGCGAGCGCATCTCGATCCCGGCCTCGGCGACCGACAGCCCGCCCGCGGGGTCGCCGCGGCTGTTCTCGGGGCCGATGGAGCGCTCGGCGAAGCCGCGCACCGAGCCGCCGCCGCCGGAATACAGCCGCCGGCCGGCCGGCACATCCGATGCGTCCTGCGCGATGACCGAGCCGAGCCGGCCGCGCACGGCCAGCACATGGTTGCCCGGCTCGTCGAACTTCAGATAGGCGGACCCGACGCCATCGACCGACACGAACACCGGCGTGTCCCCGTCATCGTCGGACAGGCCCGCAAGCGGCGTGACGTCGACGCGCAGCCGCGCATCCTTCGTGGGGTTCAGCCGGTCGTCGGTGCCGTCATAGGCGGCGAAGCCCGTCGGCCCGGCCAGCAGGTATTCCGTCGTCACCCCGTCGTCGGTGGTCTCGCTCCATTCCACAAGGCCCCCCGCGCCGACCGTCCAGCGCCGGTCGAGCCGCCGCTCCAGCCCCGCGGCGGCCGTGACCGCCGTCTCCTCGAAGGCGTCGTTCTCGAGGTTGCGGAAGCCGACGCCGGCCATCAGATCCTGCCGGTGGCGCAGGTATTGCGGCTTGCGGAACCGGGCCTCCAGCCGCTGCTCCTCCTGCCCCGCCGTGCCTTCGAGGCGGATGGTCTCGTTGGCGCCGAACAGGTTGCGGTGCTCGAAGAAGGCCCGCGCCGCGGGGCCGGTGTCGGTGTTGAAGCGCAGGCCGGCGCCGACCGACCGCCGCCGCCCCTCCTGCAACGTCAGCGTGACGGGCAGTTCCGCGCTCTCGGGGGCCTCCTCCGGCGGGCGGGCGGAGACCAGCGAGAACAGGTTGGTCTCGACCAGGTCGCGCTGGAACTCGGTCAGCCGGCGCATGTCGAACACCGCGCCTTCCTCCCACGGCACCCAGGTCCGGACATAGGCCTCGTCGACCCGGTTCAGCCCCTCGACCGTCAGCGGCCCGAACACATGGTCGCGGCCCGTGGCGATGGTGGTCTCGACCTCGATCTCGGCGGCCTCCATGTCCGCCACCGCCTCGCGCCCGTCGTTGCGCGCGTAGGGCCGCCCCGCATTGCGCAGCCGCACCACGGCCAGCGCCTCGGCGTCGAGGATCGCCTGCGCCGCGGCCCTGCCCCCCACGGGCGATCCCAGCGCGGCGGCGTCCGGGGCGGGCGCGGGCGTCGCGCCGCCTTCGGTCATCGTGAAGCGGTGCGCGGCCAGCGTGAAGGCCCGGCCGGGCTCGACCGCGAAGCGCACCAGCGGCGCGCCCTCGGGCCCTTCGGCCACCTCGACCGTCGCGTCGGCCTCGTAATAGCCGAAGGCGCGCAGCACCCGCCGCGCCGTGTCGACGTCGTCCAGCGCCCGGCGGCGCAGGAAGGCCGGGCTCGCGGCCCCGTCCTCCTGCCGGCGATAGAGGTTCAGCGACTGGCGCAGCAGCGCCTCGATCTCCTCGGTGGGCGCGCCGGTCAGCTCGACCGCGTAATCGACCGCCGTCGCGGGCCGCTCGAACTCGATTGGCGCGCCGGCGTCGCGCGCGCCACAGCCGGCCAGCAGGGCGCAGAGCGCCAGCCCCCTCGCCGCCGCCCCGGCCCGCGCGCCGACCCTGACCATCCGTCGCGCCACGCCGCAGCACCCCGCCTCCGCCATCGCGGCGCAGCGAAGCCCCGCACGGCGCGCGCCGTCAACCCCGCGTCACCCCGGCGCCCGGCGAAATCGCGTCACGCCAGCGACGCGCAGAACCGCGCGATGCGCCGGCAGGCCTCGGCCAGCACGTCGTCGGCGGCGGCGTAGGACAGCCGGAAATGCGGCGACAGGCCGAAGGCCGCGCCATGCACCACCGCCACGCCCTCGGCCTGCAGCAGCGCGACGCAGAAATCCTCGTCCGTCGCGATCGGCCTTCCCTCCGGGGTGCTGCGCCCGATCGCGCCGGCGCAGGACGGGAACACATAGAACGCCCCCTCCGGCACCGGGCAGGACAGGCCCTCGCAGGCGTCCAGCGCCGCCACCACCGCGTCGCGCCGGCGCAGGAAGGCCGCGCGGCTGGTCTCAAGGTAATCCTGCGGCCCCTCCAGCGCCGCCAGCGCCGCCCATTGCGCGATGGAGCAGGGGTTGGTCGTGCTCTGGGTCTGCACCGTGCGCATGGCGTCGATCAGCGCCTTCGGCCCGGTGCAGTAGCCGATCCGCCAGCCGGTCATGGCGTGCGACTTCGACACGCCGTTCACGGTCAGCGTGCGGTCGCGCAGGCCGGGCGCGACCGCGGCCATCGTCGCGAAGCGGAAGGGGGGAAAGGCGATGGGCGCGTAGATGTCGTCGCTCAGCACATGGACATGGGCGTGCGGCTCGATCGCGGCGGCCAGCGCCCGCAGCGCATCGGCGTCGTAGCCCGCGCCGGTCGGGTTGCCGGGCGAATTCAGCAGCACCCATTTGGTCCGCGGCCCGATGGCGGCGGCCAGCGCCTCGGGGCGCAGGCGGAACCCGTCCTCGGGCCGCGTCGGCACGATCACCGGCTCGCCGCCGCACAGCCGAGTCATGTCGGGATAGCTGACCCAGTAGGGCGCGGGGATCACCACCTCGTCGCCGGGGTCCAGCGTGGCGACGAGCGCGTTGAACAGCGCCTGCTTGCCCCCGGTGGTGACCATCACCGTGTCCGGTCCGCACGGCACGCCGTAGCCGCGGCCGAAGGTCTCCGCCACCGCCGCCTTCAGCTCCGGGATGCCGTCGGGGGCGGTGTATTTCGTCTCGCCCCGCGCGATGGCGGCCACCGCGGCGGCCTTCACATGCTCGGGCGTGTCGAAATCGGGCTCGCCCGCCGACAGGGCGATGATGTCGCGGCCCTGCGCCTTCAGCGCGCGGGCGGTCTGGGTGATCGCCACTGTGGGCGAGGGGCGGACGCGCGCCAGCGCGTCGGACAGCAGGGCCATGGGCGCATCCCCGGTTGCAGGCGCGCCAGCGTTAGGCCGGGCCGCCGCCGCGGTCCAGCCGCGCCGCAGCGCCGCGCCGCCGCAGCGGCCCGAGCGCGCGGCCGTCGATCACGATCAGCCCCGCGGCGAGCAGGGCGAAGCCGACTGCGGCTCCCGCGCCCAGCCTTTCGCCCAGTACGGCGGCCCCCAGCGCAACCGAGACCGGCGGGATCAGCAGCGTCACCAGCATCAGGTTCGCCGCCCCCGCCTGCGCCAGCACCCGGTAATACAGCAGATAGGCGGCCGCGGTGCCCAGCCCCGCATACCAGGCGATGGCCCCCCAGGCCGCCGGCGACAGGGTCAGCCGCGGCGGGCCCTCGACCGCCAGCGCGATCGGCGCGCCCATCAGCGTTGCGCAGCACAGCATCCCGGCCGCCGCGACGTCGGGCGGGCAGCCGCGCAGGCGCAGCCGCGCCCAGACCGCCGCCAGCGCATAGGACAGCGCCCCGAGCGCCACCGCCCCCTGCGCGAGGCCGCGCGCGCCCGCGCCCGCCAGCGCCTCCGGCCCGATCACCGCGACCACCCCGGCGAAGCCCAGCCCGATGCCAGCCGCCCGCCGCGCCGTCAGCCGCTCGTCGGGCAGGAAGGCCGCGGCGGCCAGCGCGGCGAAAATGGCCGTCGCCGCGTTCAGGATCGCCACGAGGCCGGTCTCGACACGCAGCTGGCCCCAGGCCATCAGCGCGAAGGGGACGAGGTTGTTCAGCAGCCCCATCGCCGCGAAGGCCCCCCATGTCGCCGCGTCGCGCGGCATGCGCCGCCCGCGCAGGCGCAGCACGGCCAGCAGGATCAGCGACGCCCAGAAGCAGCGGTGCAGCACCGCCGTCAGCGGCCCCATCTCGCGCAGCGCCACCGCGACGGACAGGAAGGACGCGCCCCAGATCAGGGCGAGCAGGGCGAGTTCCGCCCAGGCGCGGGCGGGGACGGGGGCGGTCGGCATGCGGGGCGCTCCGGAAGGCCGCGGGACAGTCGCGCCCCGGCCCGGGACCGTCCACCCGCAACTTGCGCGGCGACCGGGCACCCGGACCTGCGCCCCGGCAGACCGACCCGCGGCGGCGCCGGTCGGCGCCGGGCGCCAAGCCTGCGCCGCGACCGTCGCGCGACCGCCGGGCCGCGGCCCATGGCGCGGCGCGCGCCTCTGCACAATCCAGGCAGGCGGCCGGGCCCCGCAAGTCGCCTGTGCACGCCGGCGGCGCACGACCCGGCTTGACGCTGGGCGCCGCGCGTCCCGATGCGACGCCGCCCGTCGCGCGCCCCTGCGGGACGCCGGGCGAAGCGCGAGCCGGGCGGCGCGCTTGAGCGCGGCGCGCCGGCGGGCCACCCTCGCGCGCGTCGCCGGCCCGGCGGCGCAGGGGCGGGGAGGGTTGCGCGATGCTCGGCGTGATCATCGTGGTGGCGTCGCTTCTGGCGCTGATGACGCTGGCCTTCCGCGGCTGGAGCATCCTCGTGCTCACGCCCTTCCTCGCGCTCGCCGCGGTGGCGCTGATCGGCGAGGGGCAGATCCTCGCCTCCTACACCCAGATCTTCATGCGCGCCGCCGGCGGCTTCGTGATCTCGCTGTTCCCGGTGTTCCTGCTGGGGGCCCTGTTCGGGAAGGTGATGTCGGCCAGCGGCGCGGCCGAGGCGCTGGCGAACCGGGTCAGCGCGGCGCTCGGACCCCGCAACGCGGTGCTCGCCGTGGTGCTGTGCGGCGCGGTGATGACCTATGGCGGGATCTCGGTGTTCGTGGTGGCCTTCGCCGTCTATCCCATCGCCGCGACGCTGTTCCGCGAGGCCGGCGTGAACAAGCGGCTGATCCCCGCCGCCATCGTGCTGGGGGCCTTCACCTTCACCATGACCGCCGCGCCCGGCACGCCCGCGGTGCAGAACGCCATCCCCATGCCGGTGTTCGGCACCACGGCCTTCGCCGCGCCGGGCCTCGGCCTGATCGCCTGCGCGGTCATGTTCGTCGTGGGCTACCTGATCCTGCTGCAGCGCCAGCGCGCCTATGGACCCGGCTACGGCCCCTACGACGACGCGCCGCCCGCCGCCTCGGCCGATCTGCCGTCCTGGGCGGCGGGCGCGATCCCGCTGGCGCTGGTGCTGGCGGTCAACCTGCTGTTCACCTTCGCGGTGATCCCGAACCTCGACACGTCCTACCTCGCGCGGCCCGAGTTCGGCCCGACCACGGTCGAGGCGGTGCGCGGCCTGTGGTCCATCATCGCGGCGCTGACCGCGGCGCTGCTCGCGCTGATCGCGCTGACCTTCCGGCGCGTGAACGGGCGCATCCAGTCCCTGTTCGAGGAGGGCGCGCGCGAGGCGCTGGTGCCCATGTTCACCGTGGCCTCGCTGGTCGGCTTCGGCGCGGTGATCGCCAACCAGGACGCCTTCGCCGTGATCAAGCAGTCGATCGTGGCGCTGGGGGGCGGGGGTTCGGTGATGACCGCGCTGCTGTCCACCGGGCTTCTGTCGGCCGTCACCGGATCGGCCTCGGGCGGGCTCGCCGCGTCCATGGCGGCGCTGGGCGACACCTTCCGCACGGCGGCGCTCGAGGACGGCGTGCCGCTCGAGCTGATGCACCGCGTCGTCTCGCTGACCTCGGGGGTGTTCCACTTCATGCCCCACAACGGCGCCTTCATCAGCCTCGTCGGCGTCTGCGGCCTGACGCCGAAGGAGACCTACAGGGACGCCGCCCTGATGGGCTTCTTCGCGCCGCTGGTCGCGCTGGCCGTGGTGGTGGCGCTGGGGCTGACGGTCGGCAGCTTCTGACCGCCGCGCGCGTCCCGGGGTTGCGCGCCCCGCCCCCCGGGGCCACCCTGCGCCCCCGCGCGGCAATGGGAGGGGGGGTCCGATGGACGACGCCTATTACAGCGACGAGCATGCCACCTTCGGCGACCGTCTGGCCGCGGCGCGCGAGGCGCTGGGCATGAGCCGGGCCCAGCTCGCGCGCCGGCTCGGCGTCAAGACGCAGACCATGGACGGCTGGGAGGAGGACCGCGCCGAGCCGCGGGCCAACAAGCTGCAGATGCTGGCGGGCATGCTGAACGTCTCGATGGTCTGGCTGATGACCGGGCAGGGCGAGGGCGTCGCGCCCGAGGCCCAGCCCGGCGACCGCGGCCGGGCCCTGCAGGCGCTGCTGGTCGAACTGCGCGAGACGCGCATGGCCCAGCTGCGGCTGGCCGAGCGCGTCGGCCGCATCGAGACGCGCCTGCGGGCGCTGGCCGCGGCCGAGGCCCCGGAATAGCGCGCACGCCGCCGCTTGGCCGGGGCGCGGGCGGCGTCTATGGTCGGAGCCGCGACAGTCCCGGGGGCGCCCATGCGGTTCGGCATCGACATCGGCGGCACCAAGATCGCCGGCGCGGTGATCGGCGAGGACGGCGCCGCGCTGGCCGCCGCCCGCCGGCCCATCCCGCACGACTACGAGGGCAGCATCGCGGCGCTGGCCGCGGTCGTCGACGAACTGGCGCAGGCGGTCGGGCGGCGGCCCGCGCGGCTCGGCGTCGGCCTGCCGGGCAACATCGACCGCGACCGCGGTGCCGTGCGGCTCGGCAACGCGCACTGGCTGGCCGACCGGCCCCTGCGCGACGACATCGCAGCCGCCACCGGGGCCCGGACCCAGCTGGCCAACGACGCCGACTGCTTCGCGCTGTCCGAGGCCGCGGACGGCGCCGGCGCGGGCGCCGGGTCGGTGTTCGGGCTGATCCTCGGCACCGGGGTCGGCGGCGGTTTCGTCGTCGAGGGCCGGCTTGTGGCGGGGCGGCTGGGCATCGCGGGCGAGATCGGCCATGTGCCCCTGCCGCGCGCCACGCCCGAGGAACTCGCCGCGGGCCCCTGTTCCTGCGGGCGATCGGGCTGCGTCGAGACGCTGCTCTCGGGTCCCGCCCTGTCGGCCGATTTCGCCCGCGCCGCCGGCCTGCCGCGGGCGGAGGCGCCCGACGCCGCCACGCTGGCCGCCCACGCCGCGGCGGGCGATCCGGCGGCCGGGGCGGCCTTCGACCGTTTCGAGGAACGCCTGGGCCGGGTGATAGGCATGCTGTGCACGCTGCTCGAACCCGACGTCATCGTGCTGGGCGGCGGGGTGTCGAACGTGGCGCGGATCGCGCAGGGGGCCGCGGCGCGGGCCGTGCCCCATGTGTTCGGCGACCGCATGGAGACGCGGGTGCTGCGCAACGTCCACGGCGACGCCTCGGGCGTCCGGGGCGCCGCGCGGCTGTGGGACTGACGGGAGGAACGGCGATGGACGACGCGCGCGCCCTGCGGCTCAAGCGGCTGCGCATCCGCTGCTGGCGGCGGGGCATCAAGGAGATGGACATGCTGTTCGGCCCCTACGCCGACGGCCCCGCCGCCGCGCTCGACGAGGCGGGCCTGTCCGCCTTCGAGGAGCTGCTCGACGAGAACGACCAGGACCTCTACGCCTGGATCAGCGGGGCGCGGCCGATGCCCGCCCATGTGGCCGGCGCGCTGGGCCGCGTCGCGGATTTCCACGGCATCGCGCGGGCCGCGCCGTGAGCGCCGCCGCCGCCGCGACGGGCCATGTCGGCTTCATCGGCCTCGGCAACATGGGCCTGCCGATGCTGCGCAACCTCGCGAAGGCGGGCCTTCCGCTCGCGGCCTTCGACCTCGACGACGGGGCGCTGACCGCCGCGGCCGAGGCCGGCGCGCGCCCGGCCGCCTCGCCCGCCGACGCCGCCGCCGGCGCGCGCGCCGTGGTGACCGCGCTGCCGGCGGCGCGCCATGTGCGCGGGGTGTATCTGGGCGGGGACGGCGTGATCGCCGCCGCGCCGGAGGGGGCGGTGCTGATCGACTGCTCGACCATCGACGTCGAGACTGCGCGCGCGGTGGCGGCGCAGGCCGCGGCGCAGGGAAGGCTGATGGTCGATGCGCCCATGTCGGGGGGCGTCGGCGGCGCGACCGCCGGCACGCTGACCTTCATGGTCGGCGGCCCGGACGCGGCCTTCGCCGCGGCGCAGCCGATCCTCGCGGCCATGGGGCGCAACATCTTCCACGCCGGCGGGCCGGGGGCCGGGGCGGCTGCCAAGATTTGCAACAACATGATGCTCGCCGCGCAGATGATCGCGGTGGCCGAGGGCTTCAACCTCGCAGCGCGCCTCGGGCTCGAGGCGCAGAAGCTCTGGGACATCAGTTCCACCGCGACCGCGCGCTGCTGGTCGCTGAACGACTACTGCCCCGCGCCCGGCCCCGTGCCGTCCTCGCCGGCCAACCGCAACTATGCGCCCGGCTTCGCGGCCTCGCTGATGCTGAAGGACCTGCGCATCGCCATGGAGGCCGCGCAGGCGGCCGGCGCGGTCGTGCCCATGGGCGCGCTCGCCGCGCAGATCTACGCCATGATGGAGGCGGCGGGCCGGGGGGGCGAGGATTTCTCGGGCGTCATCCGCCAGCTCGACCCGCGCGGCTGAGGCGGGATTGCGCCTGTTCCTGGTGGCGGGCGAGGCTTCGGGCGACGTGCTCGGGGCCTCGCTGATGCGCGGCCTGCGCGCCGAGCGGCCGGACATCGCCTTCCTCGGCGTCGGCGGCCCGGCGATGGAGGGCGAGGGGCTGGTCTCGCTGTTCCCGCAGGACGAACTGGCGGTCATGGGCCTCGTCGAGGTGCTGCCGCGCCTGCCGCGCATCCTGCGCCGCCTGCGCCAGACCGCCGATGCCTGCCTTGCGGCGCAGCCGGCGGCGCTGGTCACCATCGACGCGCCGTCCTTCGGGCTGCGGGTCGCCGACCGGGTGCATGCGGCCGATCCCGCCATCCGCCGCATCCACTACGTCGCGCCGCAGCTCTGGGCCTGGCGGCCGGGCCGGGCGCGGAAGCTTTCGGCGCGGGTGGACCGCATGCTGGCGCTGCTGCCCTTCGAGCCGGCCTTCTTCGCGCGCTACGGCATCGCCTGCGATTTCGTCGGGCACCCGGCGGCGACGCGGCCCCACCCCCCGGCGGCCGAGGCCGCCGCCTTCCGCGCCGCGCTCGGCGTGCCCGAGGGCGCGCCGCTGCTCGCCGCCCTGCCGGGCAGCCGGGCGGGCGAGCTGCGCCGTCACCTGCCGCTGTTCGGGCGGACGGTGGCCCTGCTGGCGCAGCGGCTTCCGGGCCTGCACGTCGTCGCCCCGTCGGTCGGGGCGCGCGCGGCGGCGCTGCGCGAGGCGACCGCGGGCTGGGCCGCGCCCTGCACGGTGCTGGACCCCGGGCCGCTGTCGGTGGAGGAGGGCGAGCGGCGCAAGCGCCTCGCGCTCGTCGCCGCCGACGCCGCGCTCGCCGCCTCGGGGACCGTGACGCTCGAGGTCGCTGCGGCCGGAACGCCGATGGTCGCGGTCTACCGCGCCAACCCGCTGACGGCGTTCATGGTGCGGCGGCTGATCAGGGTCGAGACCGCGATCCTCGTCAACCTCGTGTCGGGCGAGAACGCCGTGCCGGAACTGCTGCAGGAGGGCTTCACGCCCGAGGCCGCCGCCGCGGCGCTGTCGCCGCTGTTCCGCGACAGCCCCGAGCGGCGGCGGCAGGTCGCGGCGGGGACCCGCGCCATGCTGGCGCTGGGCCGGGGCGGGGAGGATCCGGGCCGCCGCGCGGCCCGGTCGCTGCTGTCGGCGCTGCCGGACGGTCAGCGCGTCTCGACGTCGGCGTAGTCGCGCGGCGCGGCGCCGGTGTAGAGCTGGCGGGGACGGCCGATCTTGCCCTCGGGGTCCTCGATCATCTCCTTCCACTGCGCGATCCAGCCCACGGTGCGGCCCAGCGCGAAGATGGGCGTGAACATCGAGGTCGGGAAACCCATGGCGTCGAGGATGATGCCCGAATAGAAATCGACATTCGGATACAGCTTCTTCTCGACGAAATAGGGATCCTCCAGCGCGATCTTCTCCAGTTCCTTCGCGACCTGAAGCGTCGGGCTGTTGTCGACGCCGAGCAGGCCCAGAACCTCGTCCGCGGACTGCTTCATGACCTTGGCGCGCGGGTCGAAGTTCTTGTAGACGCGATGGCCGAAACCCATCAGCCGGAACGGATCGTCCTTGTCCTTCGCGCGCTTGATGAACTCCGGGATGCGGTCCACCGTCCCGATCTCGCGCAGCATCGCGAGGCAGGCCTCGTTCGCGCCGCCATGGGCGGGCCCCCACAGGCAGGCAACGCCCGCCGCGATGCAGGCGAAGGGGTTGGCCTGCGACGACCCCGACAGACGCACCGTGGAGGTCGAGGCGTTCTGCTCGTGGTCCGCGTGCAGCGTGAAGATGCGGTCCATCGCCCGGCTGATGATCGGGTCGACGACATACTCCTCGCACGGGGTGGCGAAGCACATGTGCACGAAGTTCGCCGCATAGTCGAGGTCGTTGCGCGGATAGATGAAGGGCTGCCCGATGGAGTACTTGTAGGCCCAGGCGCAGATGGTCGGCAGCTTGGCGACCATGCGGATCGAGGCGACCTCGCGCTGCCAGGGATCGAAGATGTCGGTGCTGTCGTGATAGAAGGCCGACATCGCGCCGACGACGCCGCAGACCACGGCCATCGGATGCGCGTCGCGGCGGAAGCCGCGGAAGAAGTTGGTCATCTGCTCGTGCAGCATCGTGTGCCGCGTGACCCGGTTCTCGAAATCCTCGAGCTGCTGGGCGGTGGGCAGTTCGCCGTAGAGCAGCAGGAAGCAGACCTCGAGGTAATGGCTCTTCTCGGCCAGCTGGTCGATGGGATAGCCCCGATACAGCAGCTCGCCCTTGTCGCCGTCGATGTAGGTGATGGTCGAGGAGCAGGCGGCGGTCGAGGTGAAGCCCGGGTCGTAGGTGAACATCCCCGTGGCGGCATAGAGCTTGCGGATGTCGATCACGTCGGGCCCGACCGAGCCGGACAGGACCGGCAGTTCGACCGTCTTGCCGCCGTACGAGAACGTCGCGATGTTTTTCTGAGCGCCGTCAGCCATGCGCACCCCCTGTGCTCGCGCCCGCAGCCGGGCGGCTGGTATGGGCGCCGCGCGGCGCGCGGCGCGTCCGTTCAGGCCGCCTGGTCCCGAAGACGCGCCAGGCTTTCCGCTTCGCCCAAGGTCACGAGCACGTCGAACACGCCCGGCGACGTGGCCCGTCCCGTCAAGGCCGCCCGCACGGGCTGGGCGACCTGACCGAGCTTGAGCCCCCGCTCCTCGGCGAATTCGCGCAGCGCTCCCTCGAGTGTTGCACTGCGCCATTCGGTAACATTCGCGAGTCGGGGGGTCAATTCAGCGAGGATGTCGCGGGACGGCGCGGACAGCAGCGCCGCCGCCTTGTCGTCGAAGTCGAGCGGACGGACCGCGCGAAGATAATACGTGGAATCATACAGTTCCACGAGTGTTTTCGCGCGCATCTTCAACCCGGGCATCGCCTGCGCCAGCCGCTCGGCCGCGGGTGCGTCGAAAGGGTCGCGCCCGGTGGCCCGCGCGAAGCGCGACAGTTCCGCGATCAGCTCCCCGTCCTGCGCGTCGCGGATGTGACGGCCGTTCAGATCGAGCAGCTTGGCGAAGTCGAAGCGCGCCGGCGCGCGGCCGATGGCGGGCAGGTCGAACCAGCCGGTCGCCTCCTCGGTCGTGAAGTATTCCGCGTCGCCATGGCTCCAGCCCAGCCGCGCGAGGTAGTTGCGCATCGCCGCCGGCAGATGGCCCATGTCGCGGTAGGCCTCGACCCCCAGCGCCCCGTGGCGCTTGGACAGCTTGGCCCCGTCCGGCCCGTGGATCAGCGGGATGTGGGCGAAGACCGGCGGGGTCCAGCCCATCGCGGCGTAGATCAGCGACTGGCGCGCGGCGTTGGTCAGGTGGTCGTCGCCGCGGATGACATGCGTCACGCCCATGTCGCGGTCGTCGACCACCACGGCGAAATTGTAGGTGGGCGTGCCGTCCGAGCGCACGAGGATCAGGTCGTCGAGCTGCGCGTTGTCCCAGCGCACGCGGCCCTGCACGGCATCCTCGACCACGGTCTCGCCGTCGCGCGGGGCCTTCAGGCGCAGCGCGAAGGGCGCGTCGGGCCAGGTCGCGGGGTCCGCGTCGCGCCACGGGCTGTCGAAGCGCAGCGGCCGCTTCTCGGCGGCGGCGCGTTCGCGCGCGGCGTCGATCTCGGCCTTCGTGGCCCAGCAGCGGTAGGCCCCGCCGCGGGCCAGCAGCTCGGCCGCCGCCGCCTTGTGGCGCTCGAGCCGCGCGAACTGGCTGACCGCCTCGCCGTCCCAGTCGAGCCCGAGCCAGCGCAGCCCGGCGAAGATCGCCTCGGTCGCCTCGGGCGTCGAGCGCTCGCGGTCGGTGTCCTCGATGCGCAGCAGGAAGCGCCCGCCGCGGCCGCGCGCATACAGCCAGTTGAAAAGCGCGGTGCGGGCGCCGCCGATGTGCAGGTAACCGGTCGGCGATGGCGCGAAGCGGGTGACGACGGGTGCGGCCTCGGTCATGGCGCGGGGGACCTTCGAGTGCGGGATGGGCGGGTGCGGAACGGGACGGCGCGGTGATGGCACGGGCGGGCGTGGCGGGACAAGCCGCGCGACAGGCCGCGTGGGCGCGGCTGCGGCGCGTCGCGGCGGCGGCGGGCGCGCTGGCGGCCGGGCAGCGGCGGCGGCTGATCCTCTGGGCGCCGGTGATGATCGGCCTCGGCGTGCAGCTCTGGTTCCTCGCGCCGCGCGAGCCGCCGCCGTGGACCGCCGCCCTGGCGCTCGCGCCGCTGGGCCTCGCGGCGCTGCGGCCGCGGGGCGTCGCCTTCGTCGTCGCCGCGGCGCTGGCCTGCGCGGCGCTCGGCTTCGGCGCGGCGGCCCTGCGCGGCGCGGCGGTCGCGGCCCCGGCGCTGCCCGGACCGGCGACGGCGCTGGTCGAGGGGCGGGTGCGCGTCGTCGACCAGTCCGCCTCGGGGCGCGTGCGCCTGACGCTCGACCGCCCGCGGGTCTGGGGTCTCGCCGGCCCGCAGCCGCGCCGCCTGCGCGTCACGCTGGGGCCCTCGGGCGCGGCCGTCGTGCCGGGGACATGGCTCTCGGTCGTCGCGTCGCTGTCGCCCCCCGCGGGACCGGCCGAACCCGGGGGCTTCGACTTCGCCCGCGCCGCCTGGTTCGACGGGCTGGGCGGCATCGGCGTGGCGCGCGGCGCGGTCGCCGTCATCGACGGGCCGCCGCCCGCGGGCCCGGTCGAGGCCGCGGCGCTGGCGCTCGACCGCGCCCGCTTCGCGCTTTCGGAGGGGCTGCGCGCCGGCCTGCCGGGCGAGACCGGGGCCTTCGCCGCGGCCATCGTCACGGGCGAGCGCCGGGGGCTGCCCCCCGGGGCGCTGGAGGCGCTGCGGACCTCGGGTCTCGCGCATCTGCTGTCGATCTCGGGCCTGCACATGGCGGTGGTCTGCGGGCTGGCGTTCTGGACCGCGCGGCTGGGGCTGACGCTGGTCCCCGGCCTCGCGCTGCGGGCGCCGCTGCACAAGGCGGCGGCCATCGCGGCGCTGCTGGCGGGCGGCGCCTATCTGGCGCTTTCGGGGGGCGCGGTGCCGACCGAGCGCGCCTTCGTCATGGCGGCCGTGGCGCTGGGGGCGATCCTCGCGGACCGGCCGGCGGTGACGATGCGCGCCGTGGCGCTGGCCGCCGCGCTGATCCTGCTGCGCGCGCCCGAAAGCCTGCTCGACGCCGGGTTCCAGCTGTCCTTCGCGGCGACCGTGGCGCTGGTCGCGGCGTGGGAGGCGGCGCGGGGACGGCTGGCGCACGGGCCGGGCCTGCGGCGGGCGGCGCTGCGCTTCGCCGCGACGCTGGCGGCGACCAGCCTGGTCGCGGGCCTCGCCACCGCGCCCTTCGCGGCCTTCCACTTCCAGCGCGCCGCGTCCTGGAGCCTTCTCGCCAACCTGCTGGCGGTGCCGGCGATGGGGTCGGTCACCGCGCCGGCGCTGGCGCTGTCCGCCGTCGCCGCGCCCTTCGGCCTGCAGGCCGCGCCGCTGGCGGTCGCGGGCCTGTCCATCGACTGGATCCTCGGCGTCGCGCGCTGGACCGCGGCCCTGCCGGGGGCCGAGGCCGCGCTGCCGGCCGCCGCCCCGGCCGCGCTCTGGGCCATCGCGGCCGGCGGGCTGTGGCTGTGCCTGTGGGCGGGGCCGCTGCGGCTCGGCGGGCTCGCCGGCCTCGCCCTGGGCGCGGCGCTCTGGGCGGGCGCGCCGCGGCCGGCCATCCTCATCGGCACCGATGCGCGGCTCGCGGGCGTGCTCGGGCCGCAGGGGCGCGCCATCGCCGGCCTCGGCCGCGACCCCTACACCGCGGGCGCATGGCTGCGGCGCGACGGGGACCGGGCCCTCCCGGCCGAGGCGGCGCAGCGCCCCGGCTTCGCGGCCCGGGGCGCGTGGATCGAGGCGCGGTCGGGCGACCTGACCCTTCTGATGCCGCGGCGCCCGGACCGCCCGCCGGACGGCGCCGAGATCCGCCGCCGCTGCGTCGCCGGCGTCGTGATGGTCGCGCCGGCCGGCGCCATGGCGGCGACCCCGCCCAGCCCGACCCCGCCCGGCCCCTGCCTTGCGGTGGATGCCGCTGCGCTGGCCGCGTCCGGCCCCGCCGCCGTGACGGTGCGCGACGGCCGCCCGGCCCTGCGCCTCGCCGTCCCGCCCGGACGAACGCGCCGCTGGTCGCGGCGCGCGGAGGGCGGCCCCGGTCAGTAGACGCGCACCAGCCCGACCAGCCGCCCCTGGATGCGCACCTGGTCGGCGCCGAGGATGCGCGTCTCGTAGGACGGGTTCGCGGCCTCGAGCGCGATGCGCCCGCCCGACTGGCGGCGCAGCCGCTTCAGCGTCGCCTCGTGCTCGCCGATCAGCGCCACGACGATGTCGCCGTTCTCGGCCGTGGCCTGGCGGCGGATCACCACGAGGTCGCCGTCATGGATGCCCGCCTCGATCATCGAATCGCCGCGGACCTCGAGCGCGTAGTGCTCGGCCCCCGGCGACAGCATGGCCTCGGGCACGCCCAGCATGCGCTCGGCGTGCTGCAGCGCCTCGATGGGCGCGCCGGCGGCGATGCGGCCGATCACCGGCACGCCCCGCGCTTCGGCCCGCGTCTCGATCTCCGCCCGGGCCGCGGCCTCCGGCTGGCGCGCCTCCCGCGGGCTGCGCCGGTCGCCCTCGATCACCGAGGGCGTGAAGCCGCGCCGCGGCCGCTCGGCCATGTTCTCGGGCAGCTTCACCACCTCGATCGCGCGGGCGCGATGGGCGAGGCGGCGGATGAACCCCCGCTCCTCCAGCGCCGTGATCAGGCGATGGATGCCGGATTTGGACCGCAGGTCCAGCGCCTCCTTCATCTCGTCGAAAGACGGCGAGACCCCGTCCCGCTGCGTGCGCTGGTGAATGAAGATCAGCAATTCATATTGCTTGCGCGTCAGCATAGGCCCCTCCGCCATACCTCGCGCATCGTTCTGCCTGCGTTCCTGTTTCGTGTCAAGCCACGGGACGAAGGGGCAGGATGTCGACCAGCGTCCCCCGCGGCAGCGCGGGGCTGCGGGCCGGCTGGATCGCAAGGCAGTCGGCGGCGGCGAGGAAGCCGAGCATGGCGCTGTCCTGCTCGCCGAACGGGGTGGCGAGGGGCGCGTCGGGGCCGGGTTCCAGCCGCGCGCGCATGTAGTGCTCGCGCGGACCGCCGGCCGGCAATGCGGTGGCAAGGCGCGCCCGGCCGCGCGGCAGCGCCTCGCCGGGCAGGCCCAGCAGCCGGTCCACCACGGGCGCGAGGAACACCCAGCCGCAGACCAGCGCCGAGACCGGGTTGCCCGGCAGGCCGATCATCGGCACGGCCCCGATCCGCCCGCCGATCAGCGGCTTGCCCGGCCGCATCGCCACCTTGTGGAAGGCCACGCCCTCCACCCCCAGCGCGCCCTTCACGAGGTCGTGGTCGCCGTCCGAGGCCCCGCCCAGCGTCACCACCAGATCGGCCTCCGCCGCGGCCTCGGCCAGCGCGGCGCGCAGCGCCGGCGCGCGGTCGGGCACGATGGGGCGCAGCCAGGGCTCGGCCCCGCGCGCCGCCAGCAGCGCGGCGAGGCCGTAATGGTTCGAGGCGATGATCTGGTCCTCGCGCGGCCCCGCCCCCGGCTCCACCAGCTCGTCCCCGGTCGGGATCAGCGCCACGCGCGGGCGGCGCGTCACCGTCACGGTCGCGGCATCCATCGCCGCCAGCAGCGCCACCTCGCCGGGCCCCAGCCGCCGCGGGGCCGCCAGCCGCGCCCCGGCGGCGAAATCCAGCGCGCGGGGGCGGACATGCGCGCCCCGCGCCGGGGCCTCGCGCACGGTGCAGACGCCGCCCTCGGCCACCGCGTCCTCCTGGATCAGCACCGTGTCGGCCCCGTCGGGCAGCGGCGCGCCGGTGAACAGGCGCACCGTCTCGCCCGGCCCGACCCGCCCCGCGAAGCGCCTCCCGGCAGGGGCCTCGCCGATCACCCGCAGCCGAGTGCCCGCCGCGGCGTCGGCCGCGCGCACCGCCCAGCCGTCCATGGCCGAGGCCGCGAAGGGCGGCTGGTCGCGCGCCGCCGCCGCGTCCGCGGCCAGCACCCGGCCGCCGGCCGCGGCCAGCCCCACCGTCTCGGTCCCCAGCGGCGCGACCAGCGCGCGCAGCCGCTCCAGCGCCTCGGGGACGGTCAGCACGGCGCGGCCCCGCGACCGGGCGGGCGTCCCTGCGCAGCGGGCATGCCGCGGCCGGGCCGCGCAGGCCGGATCGCGCGCCGCGCCATCGCCCCGGCGACGGCCGGCGGCGCGGCCGCCCGGTCGCGGCCCCGCGCCGCCGCGCCGGTCAAGGGGCCTCGAAGCGGCCGGACTTGCCGCCCTCCTTCAGGGACAGGCGGATGTCGGTCAGGCGCATGCCGCGGTCGACGGCCTTGACCATGTCATAGACCGTCAGCGCCGCCACCGAGACCGCCGTCAGCGCCTCCATCTCGACCCCGGTGCGGCCGGTCACCTTGACCGTCGCCTCGATCTCGACGCGGCTGGCCGCGGCGTCGGGCACCAGGTCGACCGACACCTTCGCCAGCGCCAGCGGGTGGCAGAGCGGGATCAGGTCGGCCGTGCGCTTGGCCGCCATGATGCCCGCCAGCCGCGCCACCGCCAGCACGTCGCCCTTGGCGGCCCGCCCCTCGACGATCAGCGCCAGCGTCTCCGGCGCCATCTCGACCGCGCCGCGCGCCACCGCCACGCGCTCGGTCTGCGCCTTGTCCGACACGTCCACCATGTGGGCGCGCCCCTCGGCGTCGAAATGGGTGAGGCCGGTCATGCCAGCAGCCCCCGCGTCGCCGCGGCCACGTCGGCCTGCCGCATCAGGCTCTCGCCCACCAGCACGGCGCGGGCCCCGGCGGCGGCGAGGCGGGCGACGTCCGCCGGGGTGAACACGCCCGATTCGCCCACCAGCAGCGCGCCGGCGGGGGCGCGGGGGGCCAGCCGCCCGGTCACGGCCAGATCGACGGCGAAGCTGCGCAGGTCGCGGTTGTTCACGCCGACCAGCCCCGCGCCCAGGGCCGCCGCGCGGTCCATCTCCGCCTCGTCATGGGTCTCGACCAGCGCGTCCATGCCCCAATGGGCCGCGGCGTCCAGCAGTTCGCGCGCCAGCGCGTCGTCGACGCTGGCGAGGATCACCAGGATGCAGTCGGCCCCCCAGGCCCGCGCCTCGGCCACCTGATAGGGGTCGTGCAGGAAATCCTTGCGCAGCGCGGGCAGGGCGCAGGCGGCGCGCGCGGCCCGCAGGTGCGCGGGCGCGCCCTGGAAGGACGGGCCGTCGGTCAGCACGCTCAGGCAGGCCGCGCCCCCCGCCGCATAGGCGCGGGCCAGCGCCGCGGGGTCGAAGTCGGCGCGGATCAGGCCCTTGGAGGGGCTGGCCTTCTTGATCTCGGCGATCAGCGCCGGTCGGCCCGTCGCCGCCCATGCCCGCTCCAGCGCCGGCGCGAAGGGGCGCACGGGCGGGGCGTCGCGGGCCATGGCCTCGATCTCGCGCGGCGGGCGCGCGGCGCGGGCCGCGGCGATCTCGTCGCGCTTGTAGGCGGCGATGCGCGCCAGCACGTCGGCCATCAGGCGGCCCCGGCGGTGATGCGCGCCAGCGCCGCCGCCGCCCCGCGCGCCCGGCCGCTGTCCAGGCTCTCCGCCGCCATCGCCGCGCCTTCCTCCAGCGACGCCGCGCGCTCGGCCACCACCAGCGCGGCGGCGGCGTTCAGCACCGCCGCGTCGCGGTAGGCCCCCGTCGCGCCGTCCAGCAGCGCGCGCAGCGCCGCGCCGTTGGTGCCCGGGTCGCCGCCGAGGATGGCCTCCAGCGGATGCACCGGCAGGCCGGCCAGTTCCGGCGACACCTCGAAATCGGTGATCGCGCCGTCGGCCAGCTGGACCACCGTGGTCGGCCCGGAGATAGACACCTCGTCGGTGCCGTCCGCCCCGTGCACCAGCCAGGCGCGGGTCGAGCCCAGCGCCCGCAGCGTCTCGGCCATCGGGCGCAGCAGCGACACGGCATAGGCCCCGGTCAGCTGGCGCGTCACGCCCGCGGGGTTGGTCAGCGGGCCCAGTATGTTGAACACCGTGCGCGCGCCAAGCTCCACCCGCACCGGCTGGACGTGGCGCATGGCGGGGTGGTGGACGGGCGCCATCAGGAAGCCGATCCCGGCCTCCTCGATGGCGCGCCGCGCGGCCTCGGGGCCCGCCATCACGTCCACGCCGATCGCGGCCAGCGCGTCGGCCGTGCCCGAGCGCGAGCTCAGCGCGCGGTTGCCGTGCTTGGCCACCGTCACCCCCGCGCCCGCGACGATGAAGGCGGCGGCGGTCGAGACGTTCAGCGTGCCGCGCCCGTCGCCCCCCGTTCCCACGATGTCGATGGCCCCGGCGGGGGCCGCGACCGGCACGCAGCGCGCGCGCATGGCCGCGGCGGCGGCGGCGATCTCGTCCACCGTCTCGCCCCGGCCGCGCAGGGCCATCAGGAACCCCGCTAGCAGCACCGGGGTCGCCTGTCCGTCCATGATCGCCTCGAAGGCGCCCGCGGCCTCGGCGCGGGTCAGCGGCCCGTCGGCGGCGCGGCCGATCAGGGCGCGCAGGTCGGCCGCGGGGGCGGCCGGGGACGCGGTGTCGGTCTCGCGGTCGTTCACTGGCGGGCCTCCGCGGCGAGGTCGAGGAAATTGCGCAGCAGGGCGTGGCCGTGCTCGGACGCGATGGATTCGGGGTGGAACTGCACGCCGTGGATCGGCAGGTCGCGATGCGCCAGGCCCATGATCACGCCGCTGTCGCTGTCGGCGGTGACCGCCAGCGCCGCGGGCAGGCCGTCGCGGCGCACCTCGAGACTGTGGTAGCGCGTCACCTTCATGCCCTGGGGCAGGCCGCGGAACAGGCCCTCGCCGCCATGGCGCAGCGCCGACAGCTTGCCGTGCAGCACCTCCGGGCAGCGCTCCACCGTGCCGCCGAAGGCCTGCCCGATGGTCTGGTGCCCGAGGCACACCCCCAGCAGCGGCACGCGCGCCTCGGCCGCGGCGGCGGTCAGCCCCAGGCAGATGCCAGCGCGGTCGGGGTCGCAGGGGCCGGGCGACAGCACGATGCTGTCGGGCCGCAGCGCCAGCGCCTGCGCCACGGTCAGCGCGTCGTTGCGGTGCACGGCGACCTCGGCCCCCAGTTCGCCCAGATAATGGGCGAGGTTCCAGGTGAAGCTGTCGTAATTGTCGATCAGCAGGATCATGCGGCCGGGGCCCCGTGCTTCAAGTGGTCGCCGCGGCTGCGGTCGCGCGTGGTCGCCGGCCCCGCGGCGTCCGGCCCGCGCCGGTTGGCCCCGCCTTCGCGCGGTGCCATAAGTGGCGCGCCCATGCCGGCCGCGTCAAGCCGCGGTCCGCCGGAACGCGGGGCGGCAGGCGGCGGCGGCGGGCGGCAGGGACAGGGGCGCGGGACATGGCGGCGGGCGAGGGCGGCGGGCTGGGCTTCTGGGCCGGGGCCGGGGCGGGGCTGATGGTCAGCGCGGCGGTCCTCGTGGGCCTGTCGCTGGCGACGGACGCGCCGCCGGGCGTCGCGCCCCCCGCCGCACGACCGCCCGCCGCGGCCTCCCCGGAGGCGGGCCCGACCGGCGCGGACACAGGCGCGGCGGGGGCCGCAGCCCCGGCCGCGGCCGACGATCCCCCCGCGGCGACCGCCGCCGGCGACACCCCCGCGGCGACAGCAGCCGGCGCAGTCCCGGACGACGCCGCCCCCGCCGTCGCCGCCGCCCCCGCCGCAGCGCCCCCCGACGCCGCCGGTCCCGGCGCCGCGCCGCAGGGCGGCGACGCCCCCGCGGGCGATCGGGGCCCGGCGCCGGAGCCGGTCGCCCCCCCCGCCGCCGCGCCGGCGCCGCGGACGGATGCGGCCCCCACAGGCGGCCTCGCCGCCGATGGCGCCGGCCCGCCCGCCGGGGCGCGGGGCGCATGGCGGCTCGACCCCGCGCCCCTCCGGCTGGCCGCGCCCGGCGCGCCGACGCTCGCGGTCGCGGTCAGCGGCACCGAGGCCGTGCCCGGCGCGGCCCGCGCGCTGCCCGGCCTGCGTGGCGCCACCGTCGAGGCCGCGCCGGGCGGGGCGCTGGCGGCGATCGCCGCGGGGCTGGGCGTCGCGACCCTTCCGTCCGCGGCGCTCGCCGCCCGGACCGCCGGCGCGGTGCGCATTGCCGCCGATGCGGACGCCTTCGCGGCCCTGCGCGCCGCCGGCGCCGCCGCGGCGCGCGGCGGGCCGCGCGTGGCGGTGGTCCCGGCCTCGCCCGAAAGCCTCGCCGCCGTGGCGCGCTGGCTCGCGCTGCCGGGCCCCGCGGCACCCGCGCCGCTGCCCGATACGGCGGCGCCCGCGCCGCTGCCGAATACCGCGGCGCCCGGGCTGCTGCCCGATACGGTGATGCCGATGCGGCTGCCCGCCGATGCCGGCGGCGCGCCCTGACGCGACGGCGCCCCGACGCTAAGTCACCCCGGCGCAGGGTTCCCTTGCGCCGGGCCCACCGGTGCGCCCCGGCGCGACGGCCGCCCGCCCGTCAGACCAGTTCGCGCGGGCAGGCGAAGGCGTGGAACCGGCCCTCGCCGAAGGCGACCCCGTCCCAGTCCGCCGCCTCGAAATCGATGACCGCGATGGCGGCGGTGGGGAACTTCACGAAGGCCCGGGCGCAATGGGCGGGCGCGTCCGGCCGCGACAGCTTGCGCGCGAAGGCGCCGATGCCGGGCTGATGCCCCAGCAGCAGCAGCGTCCCGACCGCCTCCGGCGTGGCGCGGACCAGCGCCAGCATCGTCGCGGGGTCCGCATGATAGAGCCGCGGCTCGATCTCGGGCGGCGCCGTCCCGGCCAGCGCCCCGCGCGCGCCGTCCCAGGTCTCGCGCGTGCGCAGGCTCGATGAGCACAGCACCCGCTCGGGCCGATACTCCTTGCCGGCGAGCCACGCCCCCATCAGCGGCGCGGCCAGCCGCCCGCGCGCGTTCAGCCGGCGGTCATGGTCCTCGATGTCGCCATCGGCCCAGGAGGACTTGGCATGGCGGAACAGAATCAGGCGTTTCATGGCCGGCATGGGGCAGAGGCTTCATCAAAACGTCAAGAAGTCCGCATGCATGCCGGGCGTCAGGTCGCGGCCCCGCGGAAGGCGGCAAGGTGGAAGGCCGCCTGCGCCCGCGGCGGGGCCAGGCCCGCGCCCACCGGGCAGGCCCGCCGCGCGAGGCAGCCGCCATCGCGGCAGGCCGCCCCCTCCGCCGTGCCCAGATGGGCGCGGCAGGCGCCCGCGTCATAGCCGGCGGGGCCGAAGGCGCCGACCGGGCAGGCGGTGCGGCAGGGCGCGGGGCAGGGGGCGCAGGGGCCCGGCCCCTCCGCCCGGGGCGGGACGGGCAGCCGCGCCGGCAGCGTCAGCGCCCCGCGGAACGAAACCCACAGCCCCGTGCGCGCATGCACCAGCATCCCCAGCGGCGAGGGCCAGACCGGGGCCCCCCTGCGCGCCCAGGCGAAGAACGGGGCCCAGGGCGGGCCGCCGAAGGGAAACACCGCCGCGCCGCCCATGTCCGCCGCCGCGCGCGTCAGCACCCGCACCGACCAGCGGTCGAGCGGGTTGGGCAGGCCGTCCCCCGCCTCGGGCGCGGCGCGGAAGGCCGCCCACATCCCCGGCCCCTCGGGCCCGACCAGAACCAGCGTGCCGGTTCCGGGCGGCGCGCCGTCCCCGGGGTCCGGCGCGAAGGCCCCGACGACGGACAGCCCGTCCCGCGCCAGCGCGGCCGTCACATCGTCCAGCGATCCGGGGCCGGCCGCGCCCGGACCCGGCCCGGCCCCGCCGTCCCGCGCCCCTGCCGCCGGCGCGCCGCCGTCGCGCATGCCGCCGCCGCTCATGCGCGCAGCGCCGCGGCCACCGCCGCGGTCGGCGAGGGCAGCGGATCAGCGAAGCCCCTAGCCGCCGCGGCCACCAGCCGCCGCGCCAGCCCGTCGGCCCGCCGGTCCGCCAGCGCCCCGCGAAGGACCGGGCCTCCGGGCGGGGGCGCGTCGCGGCGCTCGACGAAGGCCTCGGCGCGCCAGACCACCGCCTCGGCCCCCGCGGCCAGCCGCTCGATCACAAGGTTCACCGTGCTGCCGTCGCGCGCGTCCCGCCAGCCCATGACCACCTCGCCCGCGTCGTACATCGCCGTCAGCAGCCCCGCCCGCTCGGCCAGCGACAGCGCGTGCAGGTCGCGCCCCGCCAGCGCGGCCACGCCGCCCGTCGCGAGGGCCGCGCCGGCCAGCGCAGACACCACGCCCTCGAGCACGGCGATGTCGGCCGGATCGTCGATCTCGATCCGGCGCAGCGACAGGCGGGCGGGAAACGGGGTCACGCTCATGCGCCGACGATAGCGCCCCGCGCGGCGCCGCGTCATCGCGTCCGCGAAAAAAAACCGCCGCGGGCATCCGTGCCCGCGCCGCCCCTGCGGCACGGCGCGTCGCCGCCCGGCGCCCGCTTGCCCGCGGCGGGCGCGTGGGGCAGGGAGGCCGGGACAGGAACACGGGAGATCGCCGATGGACGCCCTCAGCGCGCTGCTCGCCGAACGGGACTGGCTGCTGGCCGACGGCGCCACCGGCACCACGCTGTTCGCCGCCGGCCTTTCGGCGGGCGAGGCCCCGGAACTGTGGTGCATCGACCGCCCCGAGGCGATCGCGGCGCTACATGACGGCTTCATCGCCGCGGGCGCCGACATCGTGCTGACCAACAGCTTCGGCGGCACCGCGGCCCGGCTCGCGCTGCACGGCGCGGATGGCCGCGTCGGGGAGATCAACCGCGCCGCCGCCGGCATCGCGCGCGCCTGCGCGGGCCGGGCCGGGCGAAGGGTGGTCGTGGCGGGCTCGATGGGCCCGACCGGCGCGCTGCTCGCCCCGGTCGGGCCGCTGTCGCACGACGATGCGGTGGCGCTGTTCGAGGCGCAGGGCCGCGCGCTGATGCAGGGCGGCGCCGACGTGCTCTGGGCCGAGACCCTCTCCTCCGCCGAGGAGGCCGCGGCGGCGTCCGAGGCCGCGGCCCGCATCGGCGCGCCCTTCTGCTGCACGCTCAGCTTCGACAGCGCCGGGCGCACCATGATGGGCGTGACCTCGGCGGGCTTCGCCGCGCTGGCCCCGACGCTCGAGGCCCCGCCGCTGGCCATCGGGGCGAACTGCGGCGTCGGCGCGGCGGATCTGCTGCGCACCGTGCTGGGCCTGACCGCCGCCGATCCGGCCGCGACCGTCATCGCCAAGGCCAATGCCGGCGTGCCCCGCTACGACGCCGGGGCCATCGTCTATGACGGCACGCCCGACCTCATGGCCGACTACGCCCGCCTCGCGCGCGACGCCGGCGCGCGCATCATCGGCGGCTGCTGCGGCACGCGCACCGACCACCTCGCCGCGATGCGCGCGGCGCTGGAAACCCATGTCCCCGGCCCGCGCCCGACGCTCGAGGCGGTGGCGGCGCGGCTCGGGGCGTTCTCCTCGGCCACCGACGGCGTGACCGGCGGGGATGCGCCGGTCTCGCGCCACGAACGGCGCGGCAAGCGGCGCTGACGGCGCGGGCCTTGCCGCGTCCCGCCCGCAACCTTTCGTTCACCCGCCCCCGCCTAGGCTCTTTCGCCCGGGTCGCCGCCGCGCGGCGGCGCGTCGCATTCGCGCCTGCGAAGCGGCGCGGGCGGGGCGAGAGTGGAGGCCATGAGCAACCCACCGGCGCAGGCGCGCCGACCCGCGGAGCCCGCCATGGCCGACGACGACGAGATCATCCTGGCCGACCTGCCCGACGACGAGCTCGTCGCGCAGATGCACGACGACCTCTATGACGGGCTGAAGGACGAGATCACCGAATCCGTCGGCATCCTGCTGGCCCGCGGCTGGACGCCCTACCGCGTGCTGACCGAGGCGCTGGTGGCCGGCATGAAGATCGTCGGCGACGATTTCCGCGACGGCATCCTGTTCGTGCCCGAGGTGCTGCTGTCGGCCAACGCCATGAAGGCCGGCATGGCGATCCTGAAGCCCCTGCTGGCCGAGACCGGCGCGCCCAAGATGGGCAAGATGGTCATCGGCACCGTGAAGGGCGACATCCACGACATCGGCAAGAACCTCGTGTCGATGATGATGGAGGGCGCGGGCTTCGAGGTGGTCGACCTCGGCATCAACAACGCCGTGGACAGCTACCTCGAGGCCATCGAGCGCGAGCAGGCCGACATCCTCGGCATGTCCGCCCTGCTGACGACGACCATGCCCTACATGAAGGTCGTCATCGACGCGATGGTCGCGAAGGGCGTGCGCGACGACTACATCGTGCTGGTGGGCGGCGCGCCGCTGAACGAGGAGTTCGGCCGCGCCATCGGGGCCGACGCCTATTGCCGCGACGCGGCCGTGGCGGTCGAGACCGCCAAGACGCTGGTGGCGCGGCGCCACAACAGCCGCGCCGTTCAGGCCTGAAGCGGGGGCGCATGGGGCGGGACCGCACGGCCGACGCCCCCGATCCCGCCGAAGGGGCCGCCATGTCCGGCGCTTCCCCCGGCGCCGCTTCTCCCGGCGCCGCGGCGCTCGACGACGCGGCGCTGACGGCGCGGGGCCTCGCGCTCGACCCGCCGGCCGCCCCCGCCTTCGAGCGCGTCATGCTGATCGCCTGCGGGGCGCTGGCGCGCGAGACGCTGGCGCTGATCGCGCTGAACGGCTGGCGGCACATGGACCTCGAATGCCTGCCCGCCCTGCTGCACAACCGCCCCGAGCGCATCCCCGAGGCGGTGCGCGCCAAGGCCCGCGTCGCGCGCGCAAGGGGTTACGGGCGCATCCTCGTCCTCTATGCCGACTGCGGCACCGGCGGGCGGCTGGATGCCGTCTGTGCGGAGGAGCAGATCGAGCGCATCCCCGGCCCGCACTGCTACGCCTTCTTCGACGGGCTCGACGCCTTCGCGGCGCGGGCCGAGGCCGAGATGGGGGCCTTCTACCTGACCGATTTCCTCGTCCGCCAGTTCGACGCGCTGGTGTGGCGCGGCCTCGGCCTCGACCGCCACCCCGACCTCATGGAGCTGCTGTTCGCCCATTACGACCGCGTGGTGCACCTCGCCCAGACGCAGGACCCCGCGCTGGACGCGGCGGCCGCCGAGGCCGCGCGCAAGCTCGGCCTGCGCCTCGAACGCCGCTTCACCGGCTACGGCGGCCTCGCCGCAGCGCTGGCGGGGGCGGCGGCGGAGGGGTAGGACACGCCCATGCCCGACGCGCCCGACCCCCGCCCCCCCGATCCCCGCCCCCCCGACAGGCGCCCCCCCGACGCGCCCGCCCCCGACCGTCCGGAGGCGCGCTTCTACCACCTCACCGCCTGGGGGCTCGAACGCGCCGCGCCGGAGCTTCTGGGCAAGTGCCGGGCGCGGGGCTGGCGGGTGCTGGTCCGCGCCGGCAGCCCCGAGCGGGTCGAGGCGCTGTCGACCCGGCTCTGGAGCCACCCCGAGGACGGCTTCCTCGCCCACGGCATCCCCGGCGAGCCCTTCCCGGAGCGCCAGCCGATCTGGCTGACCGCAGGGGCGGAGGCCCCGAACGCCCCCGACGCGCTGATGCTGGTGGACGGGGCCGAGGCGCAGCCCGGCGAGTTCGCCGCCCGCCCGGCCACGCTGGTGGTGTTCGACGGGGCAGACGACGCGGCCGTGGCGCAGGCGCGCGCCCAGTGGAAGCGCGCGCTGGGCGAGGGGGCGCGCGCCGTCTACTGGGCGCAGGACCCCTCGGGCCGCTGGGTGAGGAGGGCCGAGGCCGGGGGCTGACGGCAACCTCCGGTTAACCCGTTAACCAAGAAAATGCTTTGAAAACAGCTGTCCCGACTGGGGACAGGGCCGGTCCGGCCCTCAGCGCCCGCCGTCGCGCCCCATCAGCCGCGTCAGCACGAAGGAGGTGCGGGGCAGCCAGGCATAGGCGGTGCGCACCGTGGCCCGCGGCCCCGTCAGCGCCCGCAGCCCCCCGAACAGCAGCAGCCCCGCATGCGCCGCCGCCATCCAGGCGAACAGCGCCCCGGGGCCGAAGCGGGCGACCAGCTCGGCCGACGCCAGCGGGCTGATGATCGCCCCGACCGCGAACAGGAACAGCAGCGCCGCGTTCAGCTCGACCACCATGGACGGCGGCGCGAAGTCGTTGGCATGGGCCGCGCCCACCGAATACAGCGGAAAGGCCGCGCAGCCGAAGGCGAAGGACAGCGCGAACAGCGCCGCCGGCGTCGCCGCCCCGGCCGCCGCCGCCCACAGGCACACCGCCATCGCCGCGGCGGACAGCCCGATCAGCACCCGCCGCCGGTCCACCCGGTCCGAAAGCCAGCCCACCGGCGCCTGCACCGCCGCCCCGCCCAGCACCGCCGCGGCCAGGAACAGCGCGATCTGCGGCGGCGTCAGCCCCTGCTCGGCCCCGTAGATCGGCCCCACCATGCGGAACGAGGCGCTGGTCAGCCCCGCCACCGCGGCCGTGGCGGCCCCCAGCGGCGACAGCCGGATCGCCGCCAGCGGCCGCAGCCGCGGCGCGCCCTCGACCGAAGGCGGCGCCCGGCGCGTCAGCGCCAGCGGCAGCACGCACAGGCAGCAGAACAGCGCGATGATGTTGTAGGAGGCGTAGGCGGCGGGCTCGAGCACCGCGATCATGCCCTGCGCCGCGACCTGCCCACCCAGATCCACCAGCCGGAACACCCCGAACACCCGCCCGCGGTTGGCGTTGACGGCCTTCGCGTTCAGCCAGCTCTCGATCACCGTGTAGGCCCCGGCGACCGCGACCCCGGTCGCGACGCGCATGGCGGACCACGCCAGCGGATCCTCGATCACCGGGTGCAGCAGCGCGCCGATGGCCCCGATGGCGGCCAGCCCCGCGAAGGCCCGGCTGTGGCCCACCCGCGCCATCAGCGGCGGCGTGGCCCAGCAGCCGATGAAGAAGCCCACGTAATGCGCCGAGCCCAGCAGCCCGATCTCGCGCGCCGAGAAGCCCAGCGCCGCGCCCGACAGCGCGTCGAGCGGCCCCAGCGCGCCCGAGCCCATCTGCACGAGCACGATCGACACGAACAGCGAGGCGAAGGAGATCAGCGTGGTCACGGGCGCGGCTCCGGGCGGGCGGCCAAGCTAGCCCGCGTCCGCGACGCGCGGAAGGCGCGGCGCGGGGCCCGCGGCGGCCATGGGGCCTTGCGCCGCGGGCGGCGCAGGTTGCCGCTGGCCGCGCGCGGTTGATATTGCTCTGCACCCCCGGGATCGCGGGCGGCAGCAACGGAACGAGGCGCGGGTGTCGGCTGAACGCGCGAGCGGCAAGGGCTCGGATCAGGCGGCCGCGCGGCCGCGGTCGAAATCGGTCAGGCCGCTGCAGGCGCTGTGGCCCTTCATCGCGCCGCACCGGCGCATCCTGCAGGGCGCGCTCGCGGCGCTGGTGGCCGCCGCCTCCTTCACGCTGATGCTGCCGCTGGCGCTGCGGCGGGTGATCGACCTCGGCTTCGACGCCGACAAGGCCGACAAGGTCGACCAGTACTTCATCGCCATGATCGCGGTGGCGGGCCTGCTCGCCGCCGCCACGGCGCTGCGCTACTTCTTCGTGACGCGGCTGGGCGAGCGCGTGATCGCCGATGTCCGCGCCGCCGTCTACGCCCGCGTGATCGGCAAGAGCCCGGCCTTCTTCGAGACCCTGCAGACCGGCGAGGTGCTGTCGCGCCTGACCGTCGACGTCGAGGTGATCCAGACCGTCGTCGGATCCTCCGCCTCCATCGCGCTGCGTAACCTTCTGATCCTCGTGGGCGGGCTGACCATGCTGGTGGTGACCAGCCCCAAGCTCGCGGGCCTCGTGCTGCTGCTGGTGCCGGCCACGGTGTTCCCCATCCTGCTGCTCGGCCGCCGCGTGCGCCGCCTCAGCCGCGACAGCCAGGACCGCGTCGCCGCGGCCTCGGCCATGGCGTCCGAGACGCTGGTCGCCGCCCAGACCGTGCAGGCCTACACCCAGGAGGCGCGCACGCGGGCCCGCTTCGCGGCACTTGTCGAACAGGCCTTCGACGCCGCCCGCGGCCGCATCGCCGCCCGCGCCGCGCTGACCGCCATCGTCATCATGGTCGTGTTCACCGGCGTCGTGGGCGTGATGTGGATCGGCGCGCGCAGCGTGATGTCCGGCGCGACCACGGCGGGCGAGCTGGGCCAGTTCATCTTCTACGCCGCCTTCACCGCCGGCGCGGTCGGCGCGCTGTCCGAGGTCTGGGGCGACCTGCAGCGCGCCGCCGGCGCGACCGAACGGCTGGTCGAACTGCTGGCGGCCGAGGATCCCATCCGCGCCCCCGCCGCGCCCGTCGCCCCGCTCGCGCCCGCCCGCGGCGCGATCCGTTTCGAGGGCGTGTCCTTCCGCTATCCGCAGCGCCCCGAGACCGCGGCGCTCGACGAGCTGTCCTTCTCGGTGCGCCCGGGCGAGACGGTGGCGCTGGTCGGCCCTTCGGGCGCGGGCAAGACCACCATCTTCCAGCTGCTGCTGCGCTTCTACGACCCGAATTCGGGGCGCGTGACGGTCGACGGCGCCGATGTCGCCGCCATGGATCCGGTGGCCCTGCGCCAGCTTTTCGCGCTGGTCCCGCAGGACCCGGTGATCTTCGCCGACACCGCGCGCGAGAACATCCGCTTCGGCCGCCCCGACGCCAGCGACGCCGAGGTCGAGGCCGCGGCCGAGGCCGCCGCCGCGCTCGGCTTCATCCGCGCCCTGCCGAAGGGTTGGGACACCTATGTGGGCGAGCGCGGGGTGATGCTGTCGGGCGGCCAGCGCCAGCGCCTCGCCATCGCGCGCGCCATCCTGCGCGACGCGCCGGTGCTGCTGCTGGACGAGGCGACCTCCTCGCTCGACGCCGAAAGCGAGCGCGCGGTGCAGGACGCCGTCGAGCGCCTGTCGGCGGACCGCACCACGCTGGTCATCGCCCACCGCCTGGCCACCGTGAAGCGCGCCGACCGCATCATCGTGCTGGAGGGCGGGCGCATCGTCGCGGAGGGGCCGCACGACCGGCTTGTGGCCGAGGGCGGGCTCTACGCCCGCCTCGCCAGGCTCCAGTTCGCCGAAGGGGCGATGGCGGCGGAATAGGGCGGGGCGGATCGCGCCGGCGCAGGCGGGGCCTCAGCCCCCGGCCACCTCGCGCAGCATCTCCAGCGCCTGCGCCACCGCCGCCCGGCGCACCGCCTCGCGGCCCAGCGCGCCGAAGCGCCGCTCCAGCGTCGCGACCCCCGCCCCCTCGCGCGCGCAGGCGAACCACACCAGCCCCTCGGGCTTGGCCGCCGTGCCGCCCGGCCCCGCGACGCCGGTCACCGCCACGCTCACCTGCGCCGCCGAGCGCGCCAGCGCGCCCTCCGCCATGGCGCGCGCCACGGGTTCGGACACCGCGCCATGCGCCTCGATCAGCGCCGGATCGACGCCGAGCTGCGCGGTCTTGGCGAGGTTGGAATAGGTGACCCAGCCGCGCTCGACCACCGCCGAGGATCCGGGGATGTCGGTCAGCGCGGCGGCCACCAGCCCGCCGGTGCAGCTTTCGGCCGTGGCCGCCATCAGCCCGGCGGCGCGCAGGGCGTCGAGCGCGGCGCGGGCACGCCCCCCGTCGATCACGCCATCGCCCCATGCGCCACGATGGCCGCCGCCCCGGCCACCAGCGCCGCCAGCAGGCCGGCCACGACGTCGTCGGCCATCACCCCCAGCGCGCCGGGCAGGCGTTCGGCCCGGTTCACCGGCGGCGGCTTGAGGATGTCGAAGAAGCGGAAGGCCGCGAAGCCCAGCGCCCAGCCGGGCCAGGGGAACAGCCCGCCCGGCGCGCCCATGACCCACAGCCCGTAGGACAGCGGGAACAGGGCGATCCACATGCCCACCAGTTCGTCGATCACAACCTCGGACGGATCGCCGTCTGCGGCATGGGGCAGATAGGCGGTCACCGCCCACATGCCGGCCGCGAAGGCCGCGACGGTGGCCCCGGCCAGCAGCGGAAAGCCGCCCAGCGCGTGCAGCGCCCAGGCGGCGGGGATCGCGGCGACCGAGGCCCAGGTGCCCGGCGCCTCGGGCAGACGCCCGATGCCGCCCAGCGTGGCGACCAGCGCGGCGGCGCGGGGGGCGGCGGCGGCGCTCACGGCCGGGACCCCGCCAGAACCGCCGCGGCCTGCGCCGCGATGCCCTCGCCGCGGCCGGTGAAGCCCAGCCCCTCGGTCGTGGTGGCCTTGACGCTGACGCGGCCGACCTCGATCCCGGCGATGTCGGCGATGCGCGCCCGCATCGCCCCGGCGTGCGGGCCGATCTTGGGCCGCTCGCACAGGATGGTCACGTCGAGGTTCAGCGGCCGCAGCCCCAGCCCCGCGGCCTCGGCCAGCGCATGGACGAGGAAACGGTCCGAGGACGCGCCCTTCCACTGCGGGTCCGAGGGCGGGAACCAGCGCCCGATGTCGCCCAGCGCCGCCGCGCCCAGCACCGCGTCGGTCAGCGCGTGCAGCGCCACGTCGCCGTCGGAATGGGCGACGAAGCCGCGCTCGAACGGCACCCGCACGCCGCACAGCATCAGGTGGTCCCCCGGCCCGAAGCGGTGCACGTCGAACCCGGTGCCCATGCGCACGTCCATGCGGCCTCCCTCGGCGGCGATCAGCCTTTCGGCGCGGTCGAAGTCGCCCGGCCGGGTGATCTTGAAATTATCGGCCTCGCTTTCGACCAGCACCACGCGCAGGCCGGCGGCGCGGGCGATCTCGGCGTCGTCCGGGGCGCGCGGGTCGCGGTTGGCGCGGTGGGCGGCGAGGATCGCGGCGAAGCGGAAGCCCTGCGGCGTCTGGGCGCGCCACGCCCCCTCGCGCGGGATCAGCGGCCCGCAGGCCCCGCCTTCCTCGCGGCGCAGCGCATCGACGATCGGGATGGCGGCGCAGGCGCCGGGCGCGCAGTCCAGCGCCGCGATCACCGCGGCGATGACCCGCGCGCTCGCGAAGGGGCGGGCGGCGTCGTGGATGAGCACGCGGTCGGGCGGCGCGTCCGCCGCGAGGGCCTCGAGGCCAAGGCGCACGGTCTCGGCGCGCTCGGCCCCGCCGTCGATGACCGACAGCGGCCTGCGCAGCGCCAGCCCGGCCGTCGCGGCCGCGAACAGGGGGCGGTGCGCGGGGTCTATGCAGACGGCGAGCCGGTCCACGCCCGGCGCCGCATCGAATCGCGCCAGCGTGCGGGTGATGACCGGCGCGCCGCCGACGGGGCGATACTGCTTGGGCAGGCCGCCACCAGCGCGCACGCCCCGTCCCGCCGCGACGATCAGCGCCGCCGTCGCCATGGATGCTCGCCTCCGCCGCGGATAATTGTGCAGATGCTAACGCGCGCGCTTGCCGCGAACAAGGCTGTGCCGTAAACCTGCTCATGGTTGCCCAAGGATTAGCGCCGATGTCGTTCCTTGTCGGAAACGTGGTCATTCCCCGCCCGGTGCTGCTCGCGCCGATGGCGGGAATCACCGATCTGCCCTTCCGTCGGCTCGTGGCGGGCTTCGGTGTCGGATTGACGACCTCCGAGATGGTGGCCGGCCGCGAGCTTGCCGCAGCCAACCGCACCGCCCGCGCGCGGGCCGAACTCGGCGGCGCGGGGCAGGGCCCCTGCGCCATTCAGCTTGCCGGGCGCGAGCCCGCGGATCTGGCCGAGGCGGCGAGGCTGGCCGTCGATCTCGGGGCCGACATCGTCGACCTGAACATGGGCTGCCCCGCCAAGAAGGTCACCGGCGGCTGGTGCGGCGCCGCGCTGATGCGCGAGCCGGACCGCGCCCTGCGGCTGGTCGAGGCGGTGGCGGCCGCGGTCCCGGTCCCCGTCACGGTCAAGATGCGGCTGGGCTGGGAGGAGGGCGCGCGCAGCGCCCCGGGTCTCGCGCGCGCTCTGGAGGGGGCGGGCGCCGCGATGATCGCGGTGCACGGCCGCACCCGGGCGCAGTTCTACACCGGCCGCGCGGACTGGCGGGCGATCCGCGATGTCGTCGATGCCGTGCGCGTGCCTGTGGTGGCCAATGGCGACATCGCCGACCTGGCCTCGGCGCGCGCGGCGCTCGCGGCCTCCGGGGCGGCGGCGGTCATGGTCGGCCGCGGGGCGCAGGGCGCGCCATGGGTGCCGGACCGCATCGCGCGGGGCCTCGAGGGCGCGCCTGCGCCGGAGCCCGACCTCGCCGCCCGCGCCGATCTGCTCCGCGTCCATCACGCGGCGATCCTGTCCTTCTACGGCCGCGACCTGGGCGCGCGGATCGCGCGCAAGCATCTGGGCTGGGCGCTGGCGCGCATGCCCGGCGGGCCCGCGCTGCGCGACCGGTTGGTGCGCATCGCCGATCCTGACGCGGCGGCGCGGGCGCTGGACGAGGGTCTGGCCGCGATCGTGGCAGAGGCGGGTCCGCTGGCCCGGGTCGCGGCATGATGGACGATGGCGTTCAGCCCGGACCGCAGGCGAGGGGCCGCCCCGGCGGCGGACGGCGGCGGGGCGGCGCCGCAGCCGATGCCCGCGCGGTGGATTTCGAGGCGGTCTGGCAGGCGCTGCCGCAGCCCGCGCTGCTGATCGGCGGCGACGACGCGATCCTGGCCGCCAATGCCGCGGCGGAAAGCTTTTTCCAGACCAGCGCGCCGCAACTGCGCCAGCGCGACCTCGGCGCCATCGCGGACGAGAACAGCCGCCTGCGCGATCTCGTGGCGCGTTCGCGCACCGGCGCCCTGTCGCTGGCCGACCGCAATGTCGATGTCAGCCTGCCCGAGGGCAGGGCGCGGGCCTGCGACGTGCAGGTCGCGGCGCTCGATCCGGCCTCCGGGGCGGTGCTGATCCTGATCCAGCCGCGCTCGATGGCCGAGCAGATGGACCGCTCGCTGACCCACCGCAGCGCCGCGCGCTCCGTCACCGGGATGGCGGCGATGCTGGCGCACGAGATCAAGAACCCGCTCGCCGGCATCTCCGGCGCGGCGCAGCTGCTGGAGATGACCCTCGGCGATGCCGAGCGCGAGCTGACCGAACTGATCCGCGACGAGACCCGCCGCATCGAGAAGCTGCTGGCGCGCGTGGAGGCCTTCGGCGACACCCGTCCGCCCTCGCGCGATCCGGTCAACATCCACGACGTCCTCGACCGCGCCCGCCGCGCCGCCGAGGCCGGCTTCGCCAGCCATGCGCGCTTCTTCGTCGAGTTCGATCCCTCGCTGCCCCCCGTGCCGGGCGACGCCGACCAGCTGATGCAGGTGGTGCAGAACCTGCTGAAGAACGCGGCCGAGGCCACGCCGAAGGTCGGCGGCGTCATCATGATCCGCACCGCCTACAGCCCCGGCGTGTCCATCGCCACGCCCGGCGGCGGGCGCGAGAGCGTGCCGCTGCTGGTGACCATCCAGGACAATGGCTGCGGCGTCCCCCCGGAGATCAAGCACGACATCTTCGAGCCCTTCGTGACCTCGAAGGCGACCGGCTCGGGCCTCGGGCTCGCGCTGGTGTCCAAGATCGTGGCCGACCATGGCGGCGTCGTCGAATGCGACAGCGAGCCGGGCTGGACCGTGATGCGCCTGCGCTTCCCCGTCTGGAAACCCGCCCGCGAGGCCCGACCCGCCAAGGAGACCGCGCCATGAGCCTCGGGACCGTCCTGCTGGCCGACGACGACCGCGCCATCCGCACCGTGCTGACCCAGGCCATGAC